>NZ_DATMRL010000180.1:0-9473 GCF_035566355.1 Pedobacter sp. | reverse complement strand
CTGGATTGGTTTGGATTTATATATTATAGATGTTTATTTTTTGATAATTGACGATATTGGTTTTGTAGTCAATTGTAATTATATGGTAATCAAATGTTTAAAATTTATTTAAAATTTAAAAATCTTTGTTTTAGTTTGTAGGTTTGTATGGTCTAAAAAACGATTTTCAATGAAACAAATCATATTCATAGCGGTAGCTGTTATTCTCCTTCAAAGTTGTGACCGCACTAAAATGCAGCTCCGTGCTCCGGAAACTTCAGCAACCACTAGTTCCGAGAGTAAAAAAGATACTTTGAAGAAAAATGCAGATACAACTCTTAAAAGCAAAACAGATCATCAATAACTGAGATGGAAATGCGGTCTCGTTTTTTCCTTCGCTGATACTAACATAGGTATTGATCAGGCCAATATAGGGCAGGGGAATAATCTTTTCGTGGAGAAACCGGTAATAGGCAGAAAGATCATTAGTGAGGATTTTAAGAATGAAATCAATAGGGCCGGTAACCTGACTGCAAGAGATAATTTCAGGAAAGGGCCTTGTTGTTTCCATAAATTCCTGTGCAATTTCTTTTGTGTGTATTTTAAGCTGAATATGCGAATAAATGGTTTGGAAGGGGGGGAGCTGCTCCTGGTTGAGGATGACACTGTAGCTTTTTATGACTTTATTTCTCTTCAGCCGATGGATTCTTTCGTTTACTGCACTCGTTGATTTGTCAAGTTGCGCTGCAATTTCTTTGTTGTTTAATTTAGCGTCTTGCTGTAAGAGAATTAAGATAGCCCTGTCTGTTGCATCCAGATGAATTCGGTTCATTTGTATTTATTAATTTTTATAATAACTATTTAATTTAAAAATAGTAAATATTAATTAAATAAACATGATACAAAAAAAAACAGCTGTCCAAAAGACAGCTGTTTTTTTGCTATTTATTTTCCTCCGGGAGGACAATTCTGTTGTAAGAATTTGGTGTAGGTTAGCGCAAGATGCCTGCTTGTTCCTTCACCTTCGTTTATACTGTGTGTTCGGTTTGGATAGGCCATGAATTGGAATACCTTTCCATTTTTGATGAGCTCATTAATCAGCATTTCTGCATTTTGATAGTGAACATTATCATCACCAGTACCGTGGATATACAGTAGATTACCTTTCAGATTTTTAGCATAGGTGATCGGTGACCCTTTAATATAGGCCTCTTTTGTTTTCAAGGGAGAGCCCATATATCTTTCCTGATAAATATTATCGTAAGTAAGCTGATTACCTACAGCTGCAATGGCAATTCCTGTAGTGTAGATATCCGGATACTGGAACATCAGGTTAAGGGTGGAAGATCCTCCTCCGCTCCAGCCCCATACAGCCACTCTGCTTTTATCAATGAAGGACCATTCCAGTACTTTTTTTGCACCCATAGCCTGATCTCTGATGTTCAGACGTCCGATATTCTGGTAAATGCTCTTACGCCATTCTCTTCCTTTTGGAGCTGGGGCACCTCTGTTTTCAAGAGAAATATACACATAGCCATCTTTGGCCATATCTCCTGCGTATAAGAAATCACGTCCGGCACCGTACGTATCGGTTACAGTTTGTGAAGCGGGCTCTCCATAAACATAAAATACGACCGGGTATTTTTTGGTCTGGTCAAAATTGTCTGGTTTTTTCATCCATCCGTCAAGCTCAATTCCATCTTCAGTTTTGACTTTAAAAAACTCTACTTTGTTTTTTGGAGGTTGTGTTCTACCCAGTTGGTTGGTGATGCTGCCATCCATCGTAAACGGATTGCCGGTAGTTAAATTCATCCATTCAGAAATCGGTCTTAAGTTGGCATTTTGATAGGTATGGAAGGCATACACTCCATTTGGAGAAATGTCATAATGGTGTGTACCAGGTAAAACAGATGGCGTTACCATCTCTAGTTTTCCTTTGCCATCCAGCTTGGTCTTATACAAGTATTTTTGAGTGGCATTGTTTGGTGAAGCAATGAAATAAAACTGGTTGTTTTTTTCATCGATCAGCAAGCTTTCAATTACATCATAATTTCCTTTATTGATGAGGGTTTGGCTTTTTCCATCTTTACTGATTCTGTAATAGTGTTTCCAACCGTCTTTTTCACTTACCCAAATAAATTCTTTGTTGTTGTTCAACCATTTCCATTCTTCCCCTGCATCTATCCAGGCCTTGTCGGTTTCGGTATAAATATTGTTCACAGCAGTTGTTTTTGCATTGGCAACAAAAAGTTTACTTTCATTCTGTTCCCTGTTCAATTGCTGCAAAATAATGTCATTGCTGCCTGGAATCCAGTCCATTCTTGGGATATAATGTTGTATGTTGTCTCCAGGAACAGGTATCCAGGAGGTTTTAGCCGTATTGACATCTACAATTCCTACCTTGCAGGAAGATGGATCTTCCCCAACTTTTGGATATTCTACCGGAATAGTGAAAGGATAGATAGAATCTGTATTGTTAATCATCAGGAAATTCTTGATCTTACGGGCATCCAGTTGCCAGTAAGCAATGGACTGGCCATCAGGACTCCATCTGAAACCGTCCCGGCAGTCAAATTCCTCTTCATATACCCAGTCAAAAGTTCCGTTGATCAAACGATCCGTTCCATCTGTGGTCAGGGCTTTGCTCGTACCGTTTGTAAGATCTTCAACATAAAGGTTGTGTTTGCTTACATAGGCAACTTTAGTTCCATCAGGAGAAAATTTAGCAAACATTAATGAAGAAGCAGGTTGGGTTTTGCCAATTTGTATGATGGTGTTATTGGCCAGATCGGCTACATAATAATCACCACGCGTTTCGTAGCGCCATACCTTTTTACTATTGGTAAAGATAAGGGCCTTTTTCCCGTCGTCAGAAAGTTTAAAAGATTTGATATTATATTCATTTAACCCTTTCATACCAAGTATGCTTGCCGGAATAACCGTTTTCCGATCATTTTTTGGAAGGGTCAAGGATATAATTTCTCCTCCGGAAATCTCATAATAAGAATTTCCTTCTTTTGTCCAATTGATTTCACCTTTGTTTTGCGCTTTTGCCTGGATAAAGATGAAAAACAAAGCTGCCAGAAAGCTTAGCTTAAAAGCGATGTTTTTTACATTCATGTTTAGAGTTCTATAAATTGTTGATATACTTTTTGCAGATAAGTTTTACCCTGTTTAAGAGTTTCCTGTGTTTGTTCATCCTGATGTTTAAGGTCGTTGTACAATACCCTTTTTCCTGTATTATCAAAAGTAACAGATTGTTTTGGATTGATAAAGCCCAGACCGTTGTCCCAGCTAAAAAAAGCAAAGGGTTTGGTATAGGGATTCAGAAGGTTTTTACTCCAGGTAAACTGGCTGGCATTCATGCCCAATTGTGTAAGAAGGGTAGAAGCCAGGTCAATCTGACTGCCAATTCGGCTAAAGGTTTTTCCCCGAAATTCCGGTTTGATCACTTCTCCGTAAAGCAGAAGAGGGACATGGTAACGCTGCGGCATATAGACTTCATTTGTCTCTTTTGGCAAGATATGGCCGTGATCTGCAATAAAGATAAAAAGGGTATTTTTATACCAAGCCTCTTTTTTTGCTTTGGTTAAATAATCATTGATGCACGAATCGGTATAGAATGCCGTGCTTTTAAACCGCTGAACATTGTCCGTAGAACCAAATTTATAATTTCCAGGAACTTCAAAAGGTTCATGATTGGTTAAAGTCATAGTGGTTGTAAAAAAGGGCTGCTTCACCATTTTCAGGTCTCTGATTTGCCTGTTGAAGACCACACCATCATATGCTCCCCACTTTGAAGTCAGCTCACTGTCTTCAAACTTATTCTTATCGATTAGCCTTTGATAACCATGAGTCAGAATGAAGGCTTTATAATTGTCAAATTCAGATTCACCTCCATAGTAGAAAGCTGTTGAATAGCCATTCTTATTCAGCTCCTGAGAAATAGCGGGTAGTTTATGCATTTTACTGGTATACTTTACCAGATTTCCAGCTGCAAGACTTGGAAAACCTGCAAGTGTACCTATAATGCCTTTATCTGTCCGGTTGCCTGTAGAATAAATATTACTAAACAGGACACCCTGATGCGTTAAGCTGTCAAAATGCGGCGTAACATCGTTCATATTTCCCAATACCTTGGTCAGGTCTGCTGTAAAGCTTTCCATAATAAAAAGCACGACGTTAGGTCTTGTTGTAGTGAGAATCTTTAAAGTCGTGTCTTTTTCTACATGGTAAAGATCCCTTACACTTTCATCTGCCTGTTGTTTACTGTAATAGAGATATTTATTTTTATGGGCACTTAAAGAAGCAATAACACTGGCAAAAAGATTCCATTCTGTATTGACTGCTGCATGGTTTAAAATGATCCTGTCAGAAAAATAAGCAGAACTCTGGTTCATAGTGGTTACACCCCAGCCTCCTCTGATCACCAGAAAGTTAATGCCCAGCAATAAAATGCAGACAGTAGTTTTTGCCCATAAAGGAAATTGTATAAACGTTAGTTTTCTGCTCAGGAGTAATTTCTGAAGCAGCAGGCTGGTCACGATCAGCATCCCTAGTATGAAAAAGGTCAGAACCAGGGGAGAGGAGGCGCCAGAAGCCAAGGATTCATTAGGAGAACTGAAGGCAAAACCAATTGCTTTGGCGTTCAATTTGGTACCCCATTCTCTATAGATGTTAAAGTTAATCACAGAGATCAAACTGAACAGAACAATCAGTATAGTATTGTACATAGTCAGCCATTTCATTTCTACCGTTAAACGGCCTTTAAAAAGCCAGAAAAGATAAATGAGTAATGGGGCTATGGTAATGTAAGCCGCCATAGAAAGATCTATGGGGATTGCGTTATAAAATGTAGCCAGTATCTCTTGTATAGAGACAGAACCCAGTTTCTGGTGATAAAGTACCAAAAACAGGGCTCTGTCTGTAAAAAAGAAGATTAACCAGAATACATAAAAGCGAATAAAAAATATAAGACTTTTTAGCATGAAATTAGGCTCCGCCTCTCATTGCCTCCAACTCTGCCATTGTTTTTACTTCATAACCGCTAGGTACATCTAAAGTAAAAGGACCTGCATTTTGTTCTTTAATGCTTTTTATAGTTAAGGTTGTTTTAACACCACCTTGTGTTACGGTAAATTTAATAGGTGTTGCTTTAAGTTCTTTAAACTCGGTATTTATTGCACCTGGTGTAAGTTCAATTTCTTTGGTTGCCCAAAGCTCATAAGTACCGCCATTATTGTCTTTATATGTGTATTTTTCGGTATTATAACCAGATAAAACTTGTTTTTCTCCCGTGGCTTTAAAATCACTGTATTTAATTCCTCCAGTTTGTTTTTCCATGTCTTCCTTAGACATCTTAGCTGCAAATTGTTTTTGCGCAACAGGGATACTGATCAATAGAAGGCCGTTATCTGTAGAACCATCTTTAAAGATCGTTAACAAAGCAGGACCCATTTCCATTCCCAGTTTTGAGATGTTTCCGTTAAATTCCAATTTGTTTTCTGAAGGAAGTGCAGAAACATCCACGGCTGCTTTTTGTTCAGGCGTCAGATTGTACTCTATGCCATAAACGATTACACCTTGCTGAATTTTTTTCTGAGCATGTGCATAAATTGCTGAGCTGATTAAAATAAGCGCTAAAACGCCTGTTTTTATTGATTTGAACATAATTTACTATTTAAGGTTACCAATTTATTTTCTCTTTATTAATAAAGGAAGCTATGCCTCTTTTAAAGTCTTCGCTTTCCCGTACTTTCGCATTGATTTGTACAGCCATGTCCAGGCTTGTTTCTAAATGCGGATTGGTGGTTTGACCAATGAGCTGTTTAGTGACCATCAAGGAATTGGATGAAGCGTTATTACACAAATTTAAAGCAAAATCTCTGGTATTTTGACTAATATCTTCTTTGTTTATTACAAAATTAATTAAACCATATTCCACGGCCTTCGCTGCGGTGAATAGGTCGCCTGTTAATAAGATTTGTTTGGCGATAGTTTCACTGGTCTTACGCATCAGAAAACAGGATACAATTGCGGGAACAAATCCTAGTTTAACTTCTGTATAACCAAAATTGGCTTCCGGAACTGAAAATACCAGGTCGCACACAGTGGCCAATCCGCATCCACCTGCAATTGCGTGACCTTCTACTTGTGCAATAACAACTTTAGGCAATTGATAAATGGTCAGGAAAAGGTTTTTCAGATTTTCTGAATCGGCCAGGTTTTCTTCATACGAGTTTTGTTGCAATTGTTGTAAATAGGCCAAATCAGCACCTGCACTAAAGGTATTTCCGTTAGCTTTAAGTATAATGACCTTAACATTTTCGTCATTGGATGCTTCCAGCATTTTGTCTGTCAACATTCTGATCAGTTCCGGATTTAATGCATTGCGCTTCTCAGGTCTGTTCAAGGCTATTGTAGCAATGCGGTCTTCAACGGAATATAAAACCAGCGATTCTGTCATAGTGAATAATAAGCTTTATTAGGAATCAAAGATGCTTTATTTTCTTTAAACCCTGGTAGCTAAATTTAAAATCAACTTCCTTAATCCTATGCTGATCCAGATAGGGTTTAATATAGAATCTAAAAGTAGCGCTTTCCAGGGGCACATCCGTTATTAATGTAGCTTTGTTTGATTTGATATATATACCTGTATAATTTTGTTTGAGCCTAAATACAATTACTTTTTGCTGCCTTTGGGCAAAAATTTGCTGATAAAATATAGATGATTCCAGCAGCGAAAAGAAAAACAGAGAAGTAAAAAGAAGCCTCTTCTTTGCATAGCTTAAAGAAAAGATTAATAAGATAAGTCCTGTACTCAGACATAAAAGTTCTGTCCGGTTAATCCATATGGCAGAAATACTGGCAAAGGGTAAATCTGAAATCCATCTCAGGCCGGAATTTGTGAAACGAATTAGCCATTCAAACGGAGCGGCCAGAAAATAACATTTGAATAAAAGCATAACTAGTCCTGTATACATCATGAGTGCTGCTGGTATCATAATGAACAGATTACTGAAGAGGAAATAGACTGGAAATTGGTGGAAATAGTAGATGCTTAAAGGAAAGGTTGTGAGCTGCGCAGATAAAGACAGAGCTAGAATAGACCAAAATTTGTTCATCCATTTGGACTTGAAGGAAAACCATTTGCAAATCTTCGGCTGGAGCCAGATCAAACCAAAAACAGACAGATAGGAAAGCTGAAATCCTATGTCAAAAATGAAAAATGGCTCATACAGGAGTATGCAAAAGGCGGAGAAACCTAATATATTGTAGCTGTTTGTTTTTTTGCGAAATGATTTGGAAAGGATAATAACGGTAATCATGATGGCAGATCTTAATACTGAAGGCGAGAAGCCTGTAATCAAAGCATAAAACCAAATGATGAGGATAATGAATAGTGCTTTAAGGAACAACAACGGAGGGGTTCGGTTTAAAAAGAACAGGATCCAGTTAAGGACCAGGTAAATGATGCCAACATGCATTCCAGAAACAGAAAGAGCATGGATAGTCCCTGTTTTAGTATAGGCATCTAAAGTTTCAGGGCTAAGATCTGATCGGTAGCCGAGGATCAATGTTGAAGCAACGGCATAGGCTTGCGGATCATGGATGAATTTTTTATAGACATCTACCTGTTTTTTTCTCAAATTCAGTGCATAAGAAATCAATGGATTTCCTTTGTTTCGTTTTAGAAGCCTGATGTCTTCTTTTTTGAAGTAGGCCTGATGGTAAATATTTTGCATGGCCAGCCACGATTTAAAATCAAATGTTGAAGAGAGTAGAGGAGTCGCTACAACATGATAGTTTGCCTTAACAATAAGGATATCTCCATACTTTAAAGACAGAAGTTCCCGATGGTTGATTTGAACAGAAACGAGGAGATGACCTGTACAAGCCCGATAATTTCCTTTAGTAAAACCACCTGTTACTTTTGACTCGAAATGCAGCTGTGTATTTCTGAGCTGCGGTTCTCCTGTAATCTGTACTTTTAGGAACTCAAATTGAGCGTTGGAGAAATGATCTGTCCGGAGCAATTCCTTTTGCAAAAGACAGTGTAGAGCACCTGTAAAGAGGATAAATAGATACACCATTAATAATATGCGATGTTTAAAGCGATAGACCCCAGGTGTTGAATAAAAGAAATTCAACAAGAGTAACCCGATAAACAGCAATACAGATGCCGTTAAAAATGCATTTCGCAGCAAGATGGAAGGAAAGGAATATCCTATCATAATTCCTGTTGCGAGCAAGAGCGGCAATTGAAGAAAGATTGTTTCCTGTCGTTTTAGCTCCATTTTTAGAATTGGTAACGGAGTTGAATTTTTAATTCTGATTTGATATTTCCCTGAATTTCATCCAGTCCCGAACCGACTGCTTCTGCCTGCTGGTAGATAAATATGGCATAACGGGTCCATAAGTCGAATTTTCGGGATAAGTTATACTTGATATTAAGATAAGACCTTAGTCCTTTACCGTTGTACATCCCAAATGCGAATCCATTGAGAACATCATCTTCATAAGCATATAATCTGGAATCGTAGCTGTCGGTATGAAAATAAGCCAAGCGTAAATTTCCGGATAAATGGGAAGATAAAGGTTTGTAGTCCATATCCTGACAAAAAAGGTAGCCGTTTTCAGCGATCCCTTCTCCCTTTTGATATCTGCAGCTTTCTATGCGATTTTGAAAGCATATCTTTCTGTTTAGCCGCCAGTAGGTTTCTAACCTCCAGTTTTGTTTGCTAACCGCTTCAAGATATTTCACGGATATCTTAGAGTCTGTATTTTGCTGGTTGAGTTTTGTTTTGAATCTTGCGGTTAATTTGAAAGTTTTAAAGGGATTATAGACCAGTTGCCCTTGTGCTTCGTAACCCGAGGAAGCTGCATCTACTCTGTATTTTAGCCAGGGAAAGTGAAAAATATCGGCGTAGAGGGAGGCGTACCATTTTTTATCAATATTATAATTTAAACCGGTATACCAACCTTTTTCATTTGCAGCATCGCTGTTTTCGCCTATGGCCTGGCTAAAATAACTGTGGTAATCAACCTCATAGTTTCTGTTGAGCAGTACCGCAGACAAGCGATGGGAAAGATTGGCCATAATGCCGTTAACCATTGCTGCACCGCCACCCGTGCTTTGGGCCCGCTCCCCGAAAAGATACAGGTTCCTAAAACTATAATTGTAATGGAGGCCGATGTTTAAAAGATCTTTTCCAGTAAAGCCTTTTGCATCGTAAGGTCTAGTACCTGTTATAAAGGCATTCTGATAATGAGAAGCGTAGGCTATTGCCCCTATGTTTAAGTTGTTGCTTAGGTATTGCAACGCAGCACCATAAACCAACTGACCCAGACTGTTTTTGTTTTGGATTTCTGATTTTGTCCTGTGCAGGCCGCTTGTACTGATGTTGACCTGCCCATATTCCCCATCGGGCAATAAACTTTGACTTGCATCTATATGTTTATAAGAGATAAAGGGCGAAAATTCAAGACGTGGG
>NZ_DATMRL010000179.1:0-7553 GCF_035566355.1 Pedobacter sp. | reverse complement strand
ATTAATTTTTAATTTAAAAATATGAAAGCGAATATTGGTATTAAAGAAGAAAATCTTGCAGCTGTTGCGCATTCCCTTGGTAAAATCCTTGCAGATGAATTTGTACTCTACACTAAGACTAGAAAGGCGCATTGGAATGTCGTAGGACCTGATTTTCATAGCAAACATCTCTTTTTTGAAGCTCAATACGGAGAGCTGGAACAAATTGTAGATGATGTAGCTGAAAGGATCAGAACTTTAGGGCATTTTCCACCAGCATCTTTAAAAGAGTATTTAGCTTTAACACACCTTACTGAAGAGTCAAAGGGTAAGAATGACAGCGTAAGCTTTATTAAAGAATTATTGGAAGACCATGAAAGTATTTTAATTCATTTGCGTGAAAATATAGATGGTTACAGTGAAGCGTTTCACGATGAAGGCACCAGTGACTATATTACTGGCTTGCTTCAAACTCACGAAAAAATGGCTTGGATGCTGAGATCACATCTAGGTTAGAATTATAAGAAAAGGCACTGTAACAGTGCCTTTTTTAGTCTTTGATAAATGCAAACTGGGCATTTTTATATACAGGTCTTTGCAACTGAACTTTGAGCGCTCTGAAAATATGAAGCGGACCCTCGGTGGCAAAAAGATTCACCAACCAACTTGGTAGAGCACCTCCCGGATCTACGTGCAAAGTATACTCCACACGGATGTGATGATCCGATTCTGGTATGATCAGCCACTTTCCCGTAGAGTTATTTATTCTGACCACACCTTTTTTTATAGGGACGTGTCCACTCACCGCGGGGCCATCGATAGTGATTATTTTAGTGTTTGGATTTTGATTAACGGTCAGGTGTGCTACAAAATCCCTGTTTCCACGGGCCATGGTACGCTTACTTCAGAATAATAATAAAGTTCAGAAGGAGACACACGTTTAATCAATTTACAGGATTTTGTATGGTAAATCCAATCCGGGGCCGATTCCACATCAAGTAGCAGTGCAACGATTTCAGATGGCCTTGCATCAAATTCACATTCTACTTTAATAGCTTTAATCTTAGAGTTGGCCATATTCCCCGTGTAAATCTTAATGTTTTCTTTTTCTTTACTGAGTTTCCAGTCTTTTTGAGCAAAGACAGACGGAAAGCTCCAAATTAAGAGTACGGAAAGGAAGAGGTTTTTATACATGAATTTAAAATCTGAGCTTTGAAAGCCTGCAAATTTATTCATACTTGCAGAAATATCTGTTGACTAAAAGTCATTATTGGTCAGATCTTCAGATTTTGATTGAATTAATACATGACACAGCAATAGAAGCCGTGCCATGTAAATACTACTAACCAAAGTAACTTTACCAACTGTGATCTAAGTCAGCGAAGGATGAATTCAAAAATATTAGAAATAGTGTATTTGGATGGGGTAAAATCCTAAACATTTAGGGTGATATTTCATTATTTGATATAGTCTGTTGGCGTTTTTCCGAATTGTCTCTTGAATTCTTTGCTAAAGTATTTGCGGTCTGAAAAGCCAACCATGTAACCAATTTCATATACAGTATATCTTTTTTGAAGCAGTAGGTGTGCTGCTTTTTTAAGACGGATAGATTTGGAAAAATCATTCACAGATAAACCAGTAATTGCTTTGAGTTTTTTATAGAGTACCGGTAGGCTCATGCCAATTTTTTCTGCCAGAAGCTCTATCCCAAAATCTTCATCTTCCATATGATTTTCAATAATCAGAACAAGTTTAGAAATAAATTGCTCATCTACATTGTTTATATCCTGATTATTAGGATCTGGAACATAGCCTTTGTTATATTTTAAACGGATATTTTCTCTGGCCTGCAGCAGGTTGCGTACATGCAACTGTAAGATCTTCATACTAAATGGCTTGGTCAAATAGATGTCCGCTCCAAAAGTCAGACCACTGATCTGGTCGGTCTGCTCACTTTTAGCTGTTAGAAGGATAACCGGAATATGGTTAGTCCTTTCATCATTTTTCAGGTGTTCACAAAGGGTAAAACCATCCATTTCTGGCATCATGACATCACTGATGATCAGGTCAGGAATTTCTTCAACAGCTGTATTCCAGCCTTCCAGCCCATTACCGGAAAATAGGATATGATAACTTTGATCAAGAGAACCGCCAATCAGTTGCTGTAGTTCCGGATTATCTTCCACAATAAGTATCTTGAACATTTTGTTGTCGGATAGCTGGGGAACAACATCTGAACGACCATCAGATTGATTTTCTTCTGGAACAGAGAGACTAAAAATGTTTTCTCCCGATGGGTTTATCAGGTAGTTTTTTGGGAAATGTGCATAGCCATCCAATAAAGTGATATTAAAACAAGTATTTCCTGGTTGATCTGATGTAGCTGGTTTACTGGTCACTTCGATTGTACCTTTATGTAACTCGGTAATGGTTTTTGCTAATGCCAAGCCGATTCCATAACCTGTGTTCTGTATGCTATGGTCATCTACCTGGAAATAGTTGACAAACAACTGTTCCAGATACTGGGGGGCAATACCACTTCCTGTATCAGTAATCCTAATCTGTACCAAATCTTTTTTATGCTGCAGGTTAATTGATATTTTTCCTCCTTCAGGTGTAAATTTAAAAGCGTTAGACAGCAGGTTGAAAAATACTTTTTCCATTTGTATGCTATCGAAATAAATAAGAGCAGGTTTGCTGTCATATTCAAATGAGAACTCAATGTTCTTTTTTACAGCAAGGATTTCAAATGAACCGCAGATTTCATCTAAAAATTCAATAAGATCATATCGGGCAACTTTAAGTTTCAAATGTTTGGTTTCCGCTTTTCTAAAATCCATAAGCTCACTAACCAATTTCAATAAACGGTTGGCATTAGACTTTATACTCATCAATGGCTTCCTGTTTTTTTGATCCTGAGTGTCATTTTCGATCAATTTTTCAACCGGAGCCATGATAAGGGTAAGATGCGTACGTATCTCATGCGATACATTGGTGAAAAAATTCAGTTTAATCTGGTGTAATTCTTCATCTTTTAGTAATAATCCTCTGAGGTAGAAGAATCTGGTAACGAAAAATACTATGAATCCTAACAGAATAATATATAAGCTATAGGCCCACCATGTTTTCCATAATGGCGGTAAGATTTCAATCTGCATGCCCACTGGTTTGCTCCAGACCCCATCATTATTGGCGCCTTTAACCAGCAGCGTATAGGTTCCAGAAGGTAAATTGGTATACGTTGCGGATGGGGTATGGCTTTCTATCCATTCTTTGTTGATACCCTCCAGTTTGTAGGCATACTTGTTTTTGTTCGATTTAATATAGTTAAGAAGAGAAAATTCTAAGGTAAAAACGTTTTGGTCATCATTAAATATCAGTTTCTTTGTAAAACTGATGTCCTGTTTTAATAACCGGTCTCCGGAATTAATGATTACAGGAATGTTAAAGAGCTTTAAACCTGTAAAGACTATTGGTGTAACATATTTGTTTTTACCAATTTCCTCAGGATTAAAATAGGTAAGGCCATTAAAGCCTCCAAAATACATGGTACCGTCCTTTGCTTTAAAGAAGGAATTGTAATTGAATTCATCACCTGCCAGCCCATCACTGGTTGTGTAAGTTTGAAAGGTCTTCAGCTGCGGGTTGAATTTCGATAATCCATTTGAAGTACTAATCCAGAGCTGATGAGCTTTATCTTCAAGGATTCCCACTACATTATTGTTTGGCAGTCCGTCTTTAGTGCTATATACATGGGATAGGGATTTTTTTTGCGGATCGTACTTGCAGAATCCACCATAGTAAAGCCCAATCCAAATGTTTCCTTGAGCATCTTCTTGAATGCAATTGATATAATTAGCATTATTATTTACACTATTACTGCCTTGCGACAGTTTGAAATACCGAAGTTCAGAGGGCTGAGGGGTATACAGATATAAACCAGTTGTCGTAGCTATCCATAGATTATATTTGCTGTCTTCAAAAAGAACCTTAACGTTCTTTTCTGCGAGAGTCCTTAACTGTGGCTGAATGGGGGAAATTTTTAGATGAGTTCCGTCTTTTTGAAAAACTCTTAAGCCCGTCTGGCTTCCAATCCATAATACCTTGTTGTGGTCTTCCAGAATTGCAACGATCTCTGCACGTGTTGTTCTTGTGTTACTGCCCTGAGTAACGAAATGTTTAAAACTGTTATGCTCAGGATCAAAAAGATTAAGATCTGCACCGTGTGTACCGATCCAAAGATGATTGCTTTTATCTTTATATAATACCTTAACAAGATTAGAGGCCAGACTGTTTGTGTCTGTATAGTTGTAACTATAAGCCGTAAATTGCCGGGTAGAGCGGTTATAATAATTCAGGCCGCCGCCTTCTGTTCCGATCCAGAGATTATCTTTCTCATCGCTAAGTATTGAACTGATGACATTATGATTTAAGCTTGTTGATTTTTCATCATATTGCCAGGTTTTGAAATTGGTTGCATTGGCGTAGCATACATTCACTCCGCCATAGTAGGTGCCTATCCATATTGAACCATTTTTGTCCTGATAGATGCTATAAATGGAGTTCTGGTTCAGACTCTGGTTATTGGACTTTCTATGTTGATAGGAACTGAAAGTCTGTGTATTGGTATTAAGTGTACTTAGACCTTCCTGGGTTCCGATCCAAAGGTCTCCGGTCTTCGTTTTGATGATCTTACGTATCGCATTGTGTACCGGTCCATTATCTTGCTGAGGTTTGTGCCGAAAGGTCTTAAATGTTCTGGAAGCATGATTATAGAGGTTTATTCCTCCAGTTTCTGTACCGAACCATAGGTTTTTCAGATTGTCTTCCGCGATAGCGGTTACGGCGTTATCACTTATGCTCCCAGGCTGACCGTTCCTGGTAAAGACCAGTGGCTCTTTTCCCTTACGGAAATAAAGAAGACCTTTATTCGTACCAACCCAAAATGAACCTTCATCATCCTCAAAAATGCTCAGGATTTCATTACTGAGGAGCGGGTGATACAGGCCGGCAAAGGCTGCTGGTTTGAATGTATCTGTTTGACGGTCTTTAAGTAAATAGAGCCCCATATAAGTGCCCAGCCAGATGCGTCCGGTTTTGTCCTCATAGATCGTTGTAATGGCATTAACACGGCTTTTATTTCCTGAAGGAATATAGATTCTTTTAAAGGAATTTTTTACAGGATCGAATCTGTTTAACCCATTGGACGTACCCACCCACAATATATCTTTTGAATCATTATACATGGAGAGTATATAATCATCAGAAAGTGTTGTTGTATCTAATGAACTGCTTTTATAAAGTAAAAATCTATGACCATCATATCTGTTTAAACCAAATCTCGATCCATACCACATAAAACCCCGGCTGTCTTGCGCGATAGCAAATATGGAGTTTTGAGAGAGTCCATTTTTGGTCATGAGCTGGTTGAAGCGAAGTTCCTGGCTTTCGCAATAACTATACAAAAGAAGAAACAGGATCAAAAAAACACTTCTTTTCATTTGGTCTGGTTGTAAAATATTTGGTTAGCTGTATTGGTAAAGCGACCGCAAAAATACGATTTACAATACGTTTTGAGGAGTTAAGCATGATTTTCATCCCATTTAGTTATGATTTTCATCCCTCTTTTTTTCTGCTTCCTTCCAACTTTACGCTTAGTCAAAGAAATAGATTTTGTTACCAAAAACAAAATGAAACCTAAACCAAATCATGTATGATAAAACCCTACTTAAATCTAATCCAGCTTTCTTCTAAGGCTGAAACCAACAACCAAACCAATTAACCAATACTAACCAAACAGGTATAATCCTGAAAACGTGTTTTTTATGAAAAGAATACTAATGATCATTTGTACTGCAATTTTCCTATTGCCTGGAATTGCTGGTGCCCAGAATAAACTTATCAGCGGCAAGATCAACGATAAAGACGGGCCATTGCCGGGTGCCGGTATTACGGAAAAAGGTATGCCTTCTAACGCAACACTAACCGATGCAAAAGGAAATTTTAAAATCAGACTGAAGGGCAGTAGCCAGGTTCTCATTATCAAGAATATTGGTTATGAGACACAGGAGGTTGATGTATCCGGAAAGGAACAAATCTCCATCACCTTAAATACTGATTCAAAAGGCCTTGATGAGGTAGTAGTGGTAGGATATGGAACCCAAAAGAAGGTGAACCTAACTGGGTCTGTATCTACCATTGATTCTAAATCTTTAGAAAATAGGCCAACAACGAACCTGTCATCTTCTTTAGGTGGATTAAGCTCTGGCGTTTTTGTACGTCAAAGTTCAGGGAAGCCGGGAGGCGATCAAGCGACCATCCGGATTCGTGGTACCGGGACATTGAATAATAATAATGCACTGGTTATTGTCGACGGTATCGTCGGCAGTATGGACGCTGTTAATCCAAATGATGTGGAGAGCATATCCATTCTGAAAGACGCTGCTGCAGCATCAATTTATGGTTCCCTTGCCGCAAATGGTGTCATTTTGATTACAACAAAGAAAGGCACCAAAGGTAAATTGAATGTAACTTACAGCGGACTGGCATCTATAGCAAAGCCGGCGAATCTTCCCACTTTTGTTTCGGATTACATTACCCATATGCAATTGGTCAATGAAGGATATCGTAATTTAGGCCAGAACCCAATCTATACTGATGCAACAATTGCGCAATGGACAGCTGCCAACGCAAATCCAAATGGCTTAACTGCGCAGGGAATTCCGAACAATATTGCTTATCCAAATACAGATTGGGGTAAGGTGATTTTTGAAAATAATACAGTGCAACAGCATAATCTCGCCTTAAACGGTGGGACAGAAAATACACAATATTTATTGTCTGCGCTATATCTGAACAATCCAGGTACTATGGCGAATACCGGATCTGACAAGTATAATCTAAGGATCAATCTCCAATCTAAAGTTGCAAAATTCTTAACTGTTGGTACACAGACCTTTGGTTCATACCAAACGTTTGGGTTAGCAAGTACTGATAATGCTTTTAACTTTTTGCGCCAAACTACTCCTGGTGTTTATCCAGTATATAATGGTAAATATGGCTTTCCAGCCGCCGCAGAAGAGTCTTCAACTGCAAATAACATCAGCTCTTACCTATATAGTACGGGTGGGGCAGATTCTGAAACCCGTATTAATACGACTGTTTTTGCGAAATTTGATATACTGAAAGGCTTGAACTTTGAAACACGGTTTAATTATCAAACACGTTTTGAAGAGTTTAATACACATTCCGTTACCAATGAACGCTGGAATTTTGCCACCAATACCTTAAAATCTGCAGCAACAACACCCGATCAACTAAGTACAAATTATGGATTCAATAAAAACTATTCTTACTCCATTGATAACATATTGAATTATCACACCACGATAGCAGTAAATCACGATTTAAGTGTGCTTGCAGGTTATAACCAATATCGTTACGATTACTACAATTTTGGAGCAAGTAAAAAGGGACTAATTGACGAAAGTATCACTACTTTAGGCTCCGCAACCACCTTAACTTCGGCTTCTGGAGATGAGTATGATTATGCACTACGCTCTTATTTTGGAAGG
>NZ_DATMRL010000178.1:0-8492 GCF_035566355.1 Pedobacter sp. | reverse complement strand
CAGAGAAGCGCCAATGGCCCACCAGGTCAATGATCCTTCGGCTAAAAAGTAATCTTTAGAGCCCGTAGACGCAGATTTTTTCTTGTTGTAGATGTAGAGTCCGTACGCTGCTACAATAACGAAATAGACTAAAAATACAATATAGTCCTTCGTATCCAGTAAATTGTGTTTCATCAGTTTATATTAGGTTTAGTAAAACCAGTCTAAAGACTGGCTTTTATGGTTAATATTCAATAATTTGGCTCGTTCCAGAAGCGGTTTCCACAACATAGGCATCCAGCTTAAGGCCAAATTCCTGCAGATAACCAGCACTCACGGTTTTTATAAGCTCTTCAATATACGCTGTTTTTACAATATTAATGGTGCAGCCACCAAATCCACCTCCCATCATACGGGCACCAAGTACAGAATCTAAATCTCTAACATGGTCAACCAGGAAATCCAGTTCTCTACAACTCACTTCATAGTCTTTGCTCAAACCATCATGAGTTTCCAGCATCAGTTTACCCAATGCATCCAGATTTCCCTGCTTTAGAAAATCGGCCGCCCTACCCAGTCTCTCAATCTCAGCCACAACAAACCGGCATTTCACAAAAACATTGTTGTCCTTTGGCTCAACACATTCCTCTAGCATCGCCAGCGTGACATCTCTCAAACTGTTCACTTTCGGGAATTTTTCTTTTACCCAGGCCACGCCTTGCTCACACTGTGATCTTCTTTCATTGTAAGCACTGTCAGAAAGAGAGTGCTTTACATTGGTGTTGAGCAATAACAGTTTGTAATCACCCAAGTCCAAAGGAAGATATTCATATTCCATAGAGCGGCAATCAAGCAATATCGCATGGTCTTTTTTTCCAAAAACCGAAGCAAACTGATCCATGATCCCACAGCTTACGCCAGCAAAAACATGTTCAGCCTTTTGGGCAATCAGGGCAAGATCAAGTTGAGCTACCGATAAGGAGAACAATTGATCAAGTGCATATGCCGTAGCACACTCTACAGCAGCTGAAGACGATAATCCAGCACCAAGAGGAACATCACCATCGATATACAAATTGAAGCCTCCAAGAGTATATCCTCTCTTCTGCAATTGATCTGCAACACCCAAAATGTAATTTGGCCAGCCTTTTTCAGAAGGTGCCAATGCAGATAGTGCTACAATATGTGTTTGCTCATAATCTTTAGCAAACAGGTGTACCTGGTCATCTTCTCTTTTGGATATGCCGATATAAATGGCTTTATCAATAGCCGCAGGCATCACAAAACCTTCGTTGTAATCGGTATGCTCTCCAATAATATTGATCCTTCCCGGCGATCTGACCAACAGAGGATCAACACCATATAAATTTTTAAATGCTTGTTTTAAGCTTTCAACATCCACTTTGACTGTTGAAGAGACTAATTTCGAGTCCATAATCAGGCTTTCTTTTGTTTATAATGTTCAACAGACAATTCTCTCAGGCGCTGTGCTGCATATTCGGGTGTGATATCCCGCTGTGCATTGGCCAGTAATTCATAACCCACCATAAATTTTTTAACCGTGGCAGAGCGCAATAGTGGCGGATAAAAATGCATATGCCAGTGCCATTCCGGGTATTCTCCATTATTTACAGGGGCCTGGTGCATCCCCGCAGAATAAGGGAACGATGTTTCAAAAAGATTATCATATTTGGTGGTCAGCTTTTTCAAGGCATCGGCCAGAGCCTCCAGCTCAGATGCGGTAAAGAAATTAATTCCTGTTACGTGTCTTTTGCTGATGATCATGGTTTCATAAGGCCATACCGCCCAAAATGGAACCAATACCACAAAATGTTCATTTTCAAACAAGATCCTTTCCTGTTTTTTAAGTTCCAGCTTTAAATAGGCCGAAAGCAAACTCCTGCGGTGAATAGCGTAGTAATTTTTCTGACGCTCACTTTCTTTAATAATTTCCTGCGGAATACTGCTCTGTGCCCAGATCTGTCCATGCGGATGCGGATTGCTGCAGCCCATGATCTCTCCCTTATTTTCAAAAATCTGGATATACTTAATCCAATCGTGCGCAGCAAGCTCCTCGTATTCCTTCTGCCAAACCTTTACCACCGCAGTGATTTCTTCCAGGCTCAGTTCAGGTAAAGTCAGGTTATGTTTAGGACTAAAGCTGATCACCTTGCACAGACCTTTTTCTGCACTGGCTACCAGCAGGTCCTCTTCATTGAGTTTATTTTCTGGTGTATCTTCGAGTAAAGCCGCAAAATCATTTTTAAATACGAAGCTGTGGGTGTAATCAGGATTAACGGCGCCATCTGCGCGTACATTTCCAGGACACAAATAACATTTAGGATCGTAGACCGGGCGGTTGTCTGGGCTAAGCTCCTCTACCTTCCCCTGCCAAGGTCTTTTTGTGCGGTGTGGAGAAACCAGGATCTGCTCTCCCGTGAGGATATTTAAACGGGTATGCGGATTAGAATCAAGATCAAATAATTGCTGCATGAACAGGTAATATAAATGGTTAAAATTTTCTTAGCGATGAGTTATCGCCAGGCAAATTAGTAATAATTTATTAATTGTCAACAGTACAATTAATAAATTATTATTTTTATTGATATTTGGCAGCTCAACCAACAACTGATCTGAACATGATTGAATATGTTAACCAACCTCACTACCTCGTCGCCGTCGATTGCATTGTATTTGGGTTTGATGATGGCCAGCTGAAAATACTGCTGGTTAAAAGAGGCCTTGAGCCGGAAATCAACAAATGGTGCTTGATGGGGGGATTTGTGGGTGCGGAAGAAACACCAGACGATGCGGCAAACCACGTGCTTAAAAAACTGACCGGGCTTGAAGGAGTTTACCTGGAACAATTGAGGGTATATGGTGAGCCAAAACGGGATCCGATTGAGCGTACCCTCTCCGTTGGCTACTTTGCGTTAATTGATATTCAGAAATATAAAACCCAGCTGATTGACAATTACCAGGCTGAATGGTTCCTGATCAGCGATATGCCAAAACTGATTTTTGACCATAACAAAATGGTTTCAGATGCCAGAAAGGCATTGAGGTATAAAGCCTCCCTGCACCCTATCCTCTTCGAGATGCTGCCTAAGAAATTCACCATTCCTCAGCTGCAAACTTTATTTGAGCAGGTAAATGATACTAAAGTAGATACCGGAAATTTCAGCCGGAAGATCACTTCCACTGGTTTGCTGATCAAACTGGAAGAAAAGGATAAATCCAGTTCTAAAAAAGGCGCTTATTATTTTAAACTCGACAAGAAGAAATATGCAGCTAATTTCCATACTTTCCTAAGTTTAATACCCAGTTTAAAGCCATAAAAAAAGGGGCATTCCTTAAATAGGAATGCCCCTTTTTATTAAACGAAACGCTCTTTAGTAACGGTAGGTTCAAATTGTCTGCTCTGCAGCAAATCTTTGTAATCCTCTAATAGAGAAATATATTTTTCCATCCAGTAATTAATGCTGTTGGCCTGGATTTCCTTAATTTCATTACTTCCGGTATGCGGGGGTGGTTTGATACTTTTCAGACTTTCATGGAAGTCTGCACTAAAATCGTATTCAATTGCATTTCCGATGCTGTAGATTACCTCGGCAGGCAATTTTTTCTGTTGAAACCAATTGTACAACGTTCTCCTGTTTACCTGGAGACGACGTGATAATTCACTAATGTTAATGTTCTGTCTACGCACTGCAAGCTCCACGATCTCCCCAGCATTTTGTACCATAATGTTAAATGTTTAGGACTAATTTACCTTGATAAACAAATAAGTATCACTTATTTATCCATCGCAAAAAACAAGGAACGGCAATCTAATCAGTTCAAATCAAATGGAGATGCTTGGTTTAATTTGGCTGATAAAATAGTTTGTATTACATAACACTCAATAATCATTCAATTTATTAAAATAATGTTAACTGCTCACATTCAAATTAACTCTATTTTCGCCTGGGCCCACTAATTGCGATGATTTGCAGATCGGACAGGCGTAAATTAAGTAAAAAATGTTTAATCTGGCTGTCATTTGTGAGGTGAATAGTTAAATATATGGGAAATAAAATACCCTATTTTACTCATAATGAGTAAAATAATACACACCTAACCTTTGAAATCCTTATTTACATCTCTTGCTTTTTGATGAGCATACCCGTGTAGATTTCTAATAGGTTAATATATTTATTTCTCCAATATTCTGCCGAATTGACATCTGTTCCGTTAACATGTTCCGCAGCTTCCTTTGCAGTAGTCAGATGGTGGTGCAGTTCTTCGTACTTTTCCGGAAAATCATAAACAAAGTCGTGGTGAAGTAAATTCCCCAGCTTGGTGATGATTTCTATGCTCAAATGTTCCTGCTTAAACCAATTGTAGATTGATTTTCTGCTTACATTCAGTTTCCTTGAAAGTTCACTGATGTTCATCCTGTCTCTACGGATGATCAGTTCGATAATTTCCCCGTTGTGCATAAAACAAATTTTTATTTGATCACTCCTGATAAGCAATATCCAGTTGCTGGTAGGTTGAATTATTACTGATAAAATCCGGAAGGATTTCCTTCATTTTCTTAACCATTTCGAAATCGTCATTAGAGCGGGCCAGATGCAATAAGTCGTCAATCATCCTGTGGACATATAAATAAGGATAATTGGTTACCGCAGATATTTTTATCTTTTCATGGTGTGTTGGTAACACCAGTTCTGTTTGATTTAAAAGCTCTTCATAAAGCTTCTCTCCCGGCCTCAAACCTGTAAAGGTAATCTGTATATCTTCATGGGGAGTTAAACCTGCCAGCTTGATCATATTCACCGCAAGGTCAAAAATCCGTATCGGCATACCCATATCAAAAATAAAGATTTCTCCACCCGTCCCCATTGCGGAGGCTTCGAGTACGAGCTGTACAGCTTCCGGAATGGTCATAAAATACCGGGTAATGTCGGGATGGGTTACTGTAACCGGGCCGCCGGCCAGAATCTGAGATTTAAACCGAGGCACAACAGAACCATTGGATCCAAGTACATTACCGAACCTGGTGGTGATAAACCTTGTTCCATGCGCTGCCCTGTATTCCTGATCTTGTAAAGACTGGATGTAGATTTCCGCAATTCTTTTAGAGGCCCCCATAACATTGGTGGGCTTAACCGCCTTATCTGTGGAAATCATGATAAATTTTTCAACACCTGATTCAATGGAGAGATCCGCAAGGTTTTTGGTGCCTAGTACATTGGTTAACAGTGCTTCAGAGGGATTAATCTCCATCATTGGAACATGTTTGAGTGCCGCTGCATGAAAAACTACCTGGGGTTTGTATACTTCAAAAATGTTCTTCATCCGGCTCTGGTTTTGAATATTCACCAGGAACATTTTACAACATCCCCAAGCTGACGCTTTTTCAAGTTCCATCTGCAGTTCATGCAGTGGTGTTTCTGCCTGATCACAGAGCAAAACCTGTTCTGGATCGCATTTTAGTATCTGCCTGGCAATCTCGGACCCTATAGAACCTGCCGCGCCGGTAATCAATATCCGCTTACCTTTAAGCTGTTTACAGATGTTATGCTTATCTAATAGTATAGCTTCCCGTTGTAAAAGATCTTCTATTTTAAGATCCGGGATCTGGCTCAGTTTAAGTTTACCTTTTAACCAGTGGACAGAAGCAGGAACAGAAATGACCCGTATACCCAATTCCAGGCATTTTTCAATGATCCGTTTTCTTCCTTCCAGATTACTGGAGCCCTCCATGACAATCATTTTATCTGCAGCATATTGCTTTTTAAGCCAAGGCAGTGCTCCAGAGGGGTAAACCCTTTTTTGTTCGATCTGTTTGTTCGCCTTATCCGGATCATCATCTACAAAGCCCAGGATATGGAAGTTCTTTTCAGAAGAAGAATCCAATCCTTGTTTGATGAGTAAGGCTAAAGGATCTGCGCCGCAGATCAGCACCATTTCCTTACCGGGCAATTGCATATCCTGCAAATGGTAAAACAACAGTTTTACACTGATGCGAAGCAAAGCCAGCATCGTGGTAGAAATGAAGAAATTGAGTAAAAGCATGGTATCAAACCAGTTCCAGGTCCAGAAAGACAACAGGAAAAGATGGTAGATCAATCCAAAGATCAAACCTGTAATCAGTACCGCTTTCATCACCCTGTAAATGTCTTCCAGATTAGAATAGCGGATAATACCGGTATGGATCCGCATTCTGATGAAGACAACACCGGTAATTGTGTTGTATAAGAATAGCCATAAGAAAGGCTCCAGGTTAAACCTGGTGCCCGGGCTTACATTTCTGATCATGGCCGCAGAGAGTAAAATACCAGCATTGACCATTACCTGATCAATGAGCAGAATAAGCCACCTCGAGTAAACTCTCTCATAAGACAATATTTTTTTCATAGCCGGAATTTTATTGGTAAATCTGTTAAACCCTTTGTAACTGACTGCGATAGAGCGGAAAAAAATCAACATTTGATTCCGGATCTATATCCATTTGTACAAGCAATGCATCATAAGTACCCTGATCAGCTATATACCGCCAGCTGTAGTAGTCGAAGGTCACTTTTGAAAAATGGCTCTTCCACTCAAAAAGCGAATCCTTTTTAAAGCCAAGGCCTCCGCCTAGATTATAATACTTAACCCCCTGGGCTCGACCTAAAAGAGTAATTTCATGAGTAAGCAATTTTGCTGGGGAATCATGCAAAAATTCCTTTCTTGTGCCCAGTAAATGCGCTTGCATGATTTGATTTTTAGATACAATAGTAGCTCCGCAGACTGGCAAATTAGTTTCATCGTAAACAAATAAAAGCCGGGCATCATATTCCTCACACCTCAAAAGACGTTTAAAATATTCCTGGTCAAACATATAACAGTCAGAAGCATCCAAACGCATCATATTAGCTGTATAAATTGCGGTAAAGGTCTGAATATCTTCCTCTGTTGTGGCCTCCTTTACATAAAAACCACGTTGCTTCAGCTGTCTGATTTTCCGGCTAACCCTATCCTGATACTGGCTTTCCTGTACGCACAAAGGTACTGTCAGGTCGATGGCAACCACTTGCCCGTTTTCCCATACACCGCCAAACTTGCTCAGCAAAGCGTTCTGATTAAAAAAAGGATGTAGGCGTGAAAACACAGAGATGATTTGCTCTTCCTTTAAATACACAAGAAATGCATCCCTGAAGGATACCATTAATTCATCAGAAAGATCTGTAAAGGGCCTATTGGAAATTGGGCCACAATAACCATAAACGGAGGTCAAATCATAATAATCTGTTTCGGGGATGCTTCTTTTTACAAAAGGGAAAGCAATGAAATCTTCACCGTTATCTTCAACAAATAATAGCGGAGTACCTGTGTACTCCAACGCATGGTAATTCCAGGAATGATAAAAATCACAATTTACAGACCTCTGCACGTAAGAGATCCATTCCTCCTTTTGAGACAGTGTAATAATTTGTTTCATAGTATTTGATTTAAATGCTGACGAGTATAGGTGTTCCTGCTGATGCTCATCCTGTTAAAAGAAGAAGCATGTCCCACTGTATTAAAACCCCAGGATGTATAAATTCTAATGGCGGCTACATTGTCTTTGTTGACTTCCAGATCCACCCTTTCCAAACCAAGTTCGTAAAATGCATAATCGAGTAAAAGGCGGGTCGCCTCTTTTCCAATCCCCTTTCCCCAGCAGGATGTTTCCCCGATGAACAAGTGGAAAATCGCTTTTTCACCATCCACCTCCAATAGTTGTATGTTGCCGATATACGCACCAGTATCCTTCAGGCAAATGGCATATCTTTTTTGATCTTGTTGCTTCAGCGTGGATAAAAGCCATTCTTGCTCCATTTCCAGTGTAATCTGACCAGAGGGATTAAATTTGGTATATTTCCATATTTGCGGATCATTTCTCCAGTGAAAAGAAGTCTCTGCATCTTCCAACACCAGTGGACGGAGGAAAATATCTGGTTTCATAAAAGGTGTTTTAATACATTTAAAAGGCGTTTCATATCACTGTGCGTATACCGGTGGTCTATAGGCAGGCAGATCATATGTGCGGCCAGATAGTTCTCATACATTTTTTTTGTAGTCCATTCAAATACGTTCGGCCAGTAAGTAGCGATATAGATTCTTTTTTCCAAAAGCTTTGCTCTGATGTCTGGAGAGGCATGTAACAAAGGATAAACCATAGGCCCGTTTACCGTAGAAGCGTCAAATGAATAGGCATTGTGGTTCACCAGAAAATCATGCAGGTACATGAAATTTGAATTTCTTCTGTATTTACAATCTTTGTAGTCTATGCCAGATAAAAGCGCCTTGCTGAGCGAAGACATTTTACGGATTGGAAGGTTAGATAACTCATTGTTGTGTTTTATATAATCCTCGTAACCACTTTCTATACCCGTTTCTATACTCTTGATCAGATGAGAAAAACGGTTTAGAGAAATATCTCTTTCTATTTTTAATCTAACCTCACTGTTAAGGCTTAAATAAGCGCCGTCGGGAACTCC
>NZ_DATMRL010000177.1:0-11725 GCF_035566355.1 Pedobacter sp. | reverse complement strand
GGAGGAGGTACTGTGAAAAGATTTTCTCAATTGATCCAGCAACTGGAGATGAGCAATAAAACCAATGATAAAATAGCAGCATTGGTGAACTATTTCAATGAAGCGGATGATGTTGACAAACCTTATGTTATAGCCATGTTTACCGGTAAAAGACCAAAGAGACCGGTCGGTACCGCGTTACTCAAACAATGGGCTATAGAAAAAAGCGGCATTCCCGATTGGCTGTTTTCTGAAAGTTACCACAATGTTGGCGACCTGAGTGAAACCATTTCACTTATCCTCCCCTCACCGACACATCTGGTTAACCGTAAGCTTCAGGAATGGATCAGTGATCTGGCTTCTTTACAAGGAAAGGACGACCCCTTTAAAAAGACCTTTATCTTATCAGCATGGGACAGCCTGGATACTCAGGAACGTTTCATTTTCAATAAACTTATATCTGGAAATTTCAGAATTGGAGTATCCGGCAAAATGCTGGTAAATGCACTAGCCAAACAGAGTGGTACAGCAGCTAATAAGATCATGCACAGCATTATGGGAAAATGGGATCCTTCCAAAATTACCTATCAGGACCTTATTGGAGGCGCTCATGTCAATACTGATAATTCCTGGCCGTACCCCTTCTGTCTGGCTTATGCTTTGGAAGTTGAGACTGAAAGTCTGGGTACCCCTGAAGAATGGCAGGCAGAATGGAAATGGGATGGAATACGAGGGCAAATTGTAAAAAGGAACGGAGAATTGTTTATCTGGTCCAGGGGTGAAGAACTGGTTACAGAGCAATTTCCTGAACTTCATTTTCTAAAGGAGGAACTTGAAGATGGTACCGTACTTGACGGCGAAATTTTGTCTGTAAAAGAAGGGAAAGTACAGGCTTTTAGCATCTTGCAACAAAGACTGAACCGCAAAACCATTAATAAAACCCAGTTAAATGAAGCTCCAATAGGTTTCTTTACTTACGATCTGCTGGAATATAAAGGAGAAGATAAACGGTCTGATGTACTTAGCCTACGCCGGAAACAGCTGGAAAAGGTCATTTATAATTTACAGACTAAAAATATAGTTCTTTTATCACCAATTGTTAAATTTGATAACTGGCAGCAGCTTGCAAAAATAAGAGAGGGCTCAAGAGACCTGAACAGTGAGGGGCTTATGCTTAAAAAAGCAGACTCTTTATACCATTCCGGCCGTAAAAGAGGAGATTGGTGGAAATGGAAAATTAACCCTTACACAGTAGATACCGTAATGATTTACGCACAAAAAGGTAGTGGCCGCAGGGCTAATTTCTTTACTGATTATACTTTTGCAGTTAGGCAAGGTGATCAGCTCATCACCATCGCAAAGGCTTATTCTGGTTTAACGGATAAGGAAATAAAAGAAGTGGATGCCTTTGTAAAAAAAAATGCGATTGAAAAATTCGGACCCGTTCGCACTGTAAAACCTGAACTCGTTTTTGAAATTGCCTTTGAGGGGATTGCTGAAAGTAAAAGACATAAAGCGGGTCTTGCCCTTCGTTTTCCAAGAATAGCCAGATGGAGAAAAGACAAAAAAGCAGACGAGATCAACACCCTGGATGATTTAAAACAGCTTTTGCTCTCCACCTTAAATACCTCGATTCATGGAACTGAACAAGAGTAAAGGTTATAGACAAGTGATCAGCTGGCTGAAAAGCAAAAAAAGAAAACCTTTCCAGTTTCAAACTGATGCCTGGCAGTACTATGCAGAAGGCTACAGTGGTCTGATCAATGCACCTACTGGATTTGGAAAAACCTTTTCTATCTTCCTTGGAGTTGTTATAGATCAACTCAACAAGAGCGAAGACCGAAAACCAGTTTCATCAAAGAAAACAAAAAAATCGGCGGATGGATTAAGATTGCTTTGGATTACCCCGCTCCGATCTCTTGCTAAAGATCTGGCCAGAGCCATGAATGAAGTTTGTCAGGAACTAGATCTGGGATGGCATGTTGGAATCCGCAATGGAGACACTCCTCAAAATGAAAAACTGAAACAAAAGAAACAAATGCCAGAGGTGCTGATTATTACACCAGAAAGCATCCACCTGCTATTGGCTCAAAAAAGCACTTTCAATTATTTCGATCAGCTGGAATGTATTGTTGCAGATGAATGGCATGAATTGCTGGGAAGCAAGCGGGGTATTATGGTGGAGTTAGCCATTTCAAGGATCAAAGGCTTGCTTCGGAAAAAACATCCCGAAAGATTGCTCAGGGTTTGGGGCATTTCAGCCACCATAGGTAATCTGGAACAGGCCATGGAAGTATTGGCACCCGATCAGGAACTTTTAAAAACGATTGTAAAGGCAAATCTGGAAAAGAAAATTGTTATTAAATCTATCCTTCCGGATCATATAGACATGCTACCGTGGGCAGGCCACCTGGGCCTTAAGCTGGCTTATAAACTTCTTCCGGTAATCCACAAAAGCAAAACAACACTGATCTTCACCAATACGCGTGGTCAGGCCGAACTATGGTATCAGGCCTTACTTGCACAGGACGAAAATCTGGCTGGTCAGATTGCTATTCATCATGGTTCTATCGACTATGAACTCCGGAACTGGATTGAGGATGCATTGCATTCTGGTATTCTTAAAGCGGTTGTTTGCACCTCTTCCCTCGATCTGGGTGTAGATTTCAAGCCGGTTGACACTGTTGTTCAAATTGGTTCTCCAAAGGGGGTTGCGCGCTTCCTTCAACGCGCAGGACGCAGCGGACACGCTCCTCATGAAATCTCCAGAATCTATTTTCTCCCGACACATGCCCTGGAACTTGTAGAAGCTGCCGCCATTAAAGAAGCTGCAAGAACCAATAATATAGAGAGCCGGGAGCCCATTATTATGGCATTTGACACCCTCATCCAATACCTGGTTACACTGGCAGTTGGAGATGGCTTTGACGATGAACAGATCTTTTTTGAAGTTAAACAAACTCATGCTTTCAAAGAACTGCTACCTCAGGAATGGAATTGGATCATGCAGTTTATCACCACCGGAGGCGAGAGCCTTACCGCTTATACCGAATTTAGTAAGGTAAGCAAGGCTGAAGATGGCTTATGGAAAGTGGAAAGCCGTCAAATTGCTATGCGCCACCGACTTCATATCGGTACTATTGTAAGTGATGCCATGCTCAAAGTAAAATACCTCAGCGGCGGTTATGTGGGCATGGTCGAAGAGTCTTTTGTTGCTAAAATGAAACCTGGTAGTAACTTCACGCTGGCCGGCAGGGTATTGGAGTTTATGATGATTAAGGACATGATGGTATTGGTTAGAAAGAGTAAATTAAAACATGCTATGAGCCCAAGCTGGATGGGCGGACGTATGTCTTTAAGTGCCAATCTCGGTTCCACACTTCGTAAAAAGTACAATGAAACATTAGATAAGACTCATCAGGATGAAGAACTTGACTTCATTTTCCCCTTATTTGAACGGCAGGCAAAAGTTTCCCATGTGCCCAAAAGTGATGAATTTCTAATTGAACTTATTCAAACCAGAGATGGATTCCATCTATTTGCCTATCCCTTCGAGGGCAGGCAGGTGCATGAAATTATGGCTTCCCTCATTGCTTACAGGTTGAGCAGGAAACAACCCATCACCTTTTCCATTGCCATGAACGACTATGGTTTTGAACTCTTAAGTGAGCAGCCCATCCCACTGGATGAAAAGCACATCAAAGAACTGTTCAGCCCTGCAAATCTTGCAGCCGATATTATAGCCAGCATTAATGCTACAGAAATGGCACGCCGAAAATTCAGAGACATTGCCTGCATTTCCGGCCTAGTATTCCAAGGCTATCCGGGTAAATATGTTGCTAATAAACATTTGCAATCCTCCGCGGCACTTTTTTTTAACGTGTTCAGCGATTATGATAAACATAATTTATTATTACGCCAGGCTTATGATGAAGCATTTTATCAGCAAATTGAAGAACCCAGACTGGCTGCAGCATTACATCGCATACAATTAAGTACAATTATTTTAATAAAAACAGACAGGTATACCCCTCTCTGTTTTCCCATCAAAGTAGACAGTCTGAGGGACAATATGAGCACAGAAGAACTGAGCCAGAGAATTGAAAGAATGACTGCTGAAGAAGAAAAAAGAAATATCAAAAAAAGATGAACATTATATGTAAAGAAGAACAGCTGATATTAGATAAAGAACGGGCAATTTACTGGCCCTCAAGAAAAATGCTGATCGTTAGCGACCTTCACATTGGCAAATCCGCCCATTTTAGAAAATCTGGCATACAGGTACCCGATGCCGTCACACATACCGATCTTCAGCGCTTAACCTTGCTAATGAGGACCTATCATCCTGAAACATTATTAATTACCGGCGATATGTTCCACAACAACATCAATAGCGATGCAAATGCCTTTATGGACTGGAGAAAAAAGATCAGTGACTTAAAAGTCGTACTCATTAAAGGTAATCACGATGCCTTGAAAAACGAAGATTATAGGGCCCTGGAAATAGAAGTTCATCAAAAGGAACATCTCTGTTATCCATTTCGGTTTATACACGACCAACCGGCTGAAGCGGATGAATACTATAATCTGACAGGTCATATTCATCCTGGCGTAACACTATACGGAAAGGCAAAACAACGTTTGCGTTTTCCTTGCTTTTATTTTGGCAGATACAGTGCTATATTACCGGCATTTAGCGTCTTCACCGGACTAAAATCTATAAAACCGGAAGAAGGAGATCGTTTCTATGCCATTACACCAGACCGGATAGTAGCAGTCTAAAGATCCATCTGTTTTAACAGCATTTCAACTACCGTACGATCTGTTTTAAAAGTTACATCTTCAACTTTCAGATCCTTCAGTTTGATCCATCGAAAGGACTGTGTGCTGTTTTCTGCAAAATCAAAAGCCTCTGTTTTAAAGGCCATTTCAAGCGGATTCAAAGATTTGACAAAATAATAAATGCTTAAGATCTGGCTGTCGTTAAAGGAAGACTGTTCATAAAAATCAGTGGTATAGAAATGTTCCAGCACCTCAATCTCCACATTGCATTCTTCCATAAACTCACGTTTCAGCGCATCCTTTAAGCCTTCCCCCAATTCAAGTCCGCCACCGGGAAACTTACTGAAACTCTTGCGCTCTGAATACTCATCGCTGATCAGCAGACCTTTATCCGGATCAATCAGTAAACCATATACTCTTACATTAAAATAGCTCATTTCTGGTCAAAGTGTTTTTTGTTCTTGGTTGCATTCTCTATTGTCCACTTAATCTCACCTGCATAATCCTGCTGTCTCACCGGGCATTCTTTCATCTTACAATAATGGCAGCATTCAGGCAAACAAGGATCTGCATGAATAAACAATTCTGTACTTCGCTCTCCACTGCCATTGACCAATTTATCGATAGCAGAAATCTCTTTATGAACTCTGTTCAGATCAAAATAATATGGGAAAGTGAAATGACAATCAATATGGATATCTGCGCCATATTGTTGTGCACGAAGATTATGTACGTCAATCCATGGTTCTTCACGGTTATCTTGCAACACCTCTACAATGTTTTTAACCAGCTCAATATTACTCTCGTCCATCAAGCCACCAACAGATTTCCTGGTCAGTTTATAACCATTGTATACAATAAAAATTCCCAGCAGGATAGAGATTACACCATCCAGCCAGTAAATTTCGGTAGTTTTGATTAAGATCACCCCGACCACCAGTCCCGCACTGGTTATAGCATCTACCATTAAATGCTTTCCATCTGCTTCCAGCGTTAAAGAATGATGTTTTTTCCCAGTCTTGATTAAAAAATAACCAGCCAGCAAATTTACAATGCCTGTTGCACCTATAATCAACGCACCCTCAAATAATTGTTTGATCTCCGTTGGAAAGACTAGGTCATGAGCAGATTTGAAAATAATAATGATCCCTGCCAGTCCAATCAGTACCCCTTCTACAAAGGCCGAAAAGAACTCTACCTTGCCATGTCCGTAAGGATGGTTTTCATCTTTAGGTAAGGTAGCCAGGTAAATACTGTAAAATGCGAAACTGCTGGCCATTACATTCACAATGCTTTCTGCAGCGTCCGTAAGTATAGCATTGGAATTGGTGATAAAATAAGCCGCAAATTTTGCGAGCATAAGCACTACGCTAACGCATAGGGCAACAAGGATAGCTTTTTTCTTAGGATGCAAACTTCAGTAATTAGCATCCAAAAATACGGTTTAAGAGTTAAAATATATTAAAAAGTATTTTTTTTAGTTTAAAATTCCGCCAGGTTTCTATATTTGCTTTCTCACAAAATTATATTTTGCTTTCGCACAAACTATTATGACATTTTTATCCAAGAGAATCAACAACCTCTCAGAATCGCAGACCATCAAAATGGCAAAACTCGGTAGAGAACTATCCGCAAAAGGGATAGATGTAATCAACCTGAGCTTTGGTGAACCAGATTTTTTTACGCCAGAACACGTTAAGGAAGCGGCTAAAAAAGCTATCGACGAAAATTATTCTTATTATACTCCGGTATCGGGGTATCCGGAATTACGAAAGGCGATTGCAGAGAAGTTACTGAAGGAAAATGGACTAACTTATAGTTTTGACCAGATTGTTGTCTCTACGGGTGCAAAACAATCCCTGGCAAATGCAGTAATGTGCCTGGTTGACCCAGGACAAGAGGTTATTGTGCCAACACCTTACTGGGTATCTTATTCAGAGATGATCAAACTTGCCGAAGGTGAAACTGTTTTCATCAACGCAACCGTTGAGCAGAACTTTAAAATCACCCCGGAGCAACTGGAAGCAGCCATCACGCCAAAAACAAAACTCTTCATGTTCTCTTCTCCTTGTAACCCTACAGGTTCGGTTTACAGCAAAGAGGAACTGGCTGGTTTAGTTGCTGTATTTGAAAAGCATCCAAACATCTATATTCTGTCAGATGAGATATATGAGCACATTAACTTTGTAGGCGAGCATGCTTCTATCGCATCTTTTGATTCTATCAAAGATCGTGTTGTCGTGATCAATGGTTTCTCTAAATCTTATGCAATGACAGGCTGGAGAGTCGGTTACATAGCTGCAAATAAAGAAATCGCAAACGCGGTAGATAAAATGCAGGGCCAGATTACTTCAGGTACCTGTTCCATCGCACAGCGCGCGGCTTTAAAAGCTTATCAGGATGGGCTCGATACTGTTCATGAAATGGTTGCCGAGTTTAAAAAACGCAGGGATATTGTTTACAATTTGCTTAAAGAAATTCCCGGATTGAACGTTAATCTTCCTGATGGTGCATTTTATTTCTTCCCTGAAGTAAAATCTTTTTTTGGAAAAAGTGCCGATGGACAAACGATCAATAACGCAGAAGACCTTTCTTTATATCTGCTGAATGAAGCACATGTTTCTACTGTTACCGGTGAAGCCTTTGGGAATGACGATTGTATCCGTATTTCTTATGCAGCAGCTGAAGATAAGTTAAGAGACGCTGTTTCACGAATTGGAAAAGCATTAGCTAAATTGAAATAGGTCTTAAAAAAGATGTAAAGAGGGTATATCATAATATGCCCTCTTTTTTTTATATCATAGTATTAATCTGCTATTTTAAGAAAAAAGTAAAACTCAATATTTTCGCCGGTCAACCGCACATCCAGTTTTCTTCCGTTGGCTTTCGCGAATTCATGACAAAGCTGCAAACCTAAACCGACTCCCCTTTCATTTGCCGTTCCTGGTGTGCTTGCCTGAATGTTTGGCCAACGCAGTGTATCCAGGTTTAATCTTTCAGGATCAACCGCAGGGTTACTTACACTAACCCTAACCTCATTCCCTTCTCTTTTCAATTCAATCCGGATACAACCTCCGGGCCGAGTAAATTTAATGGCGTTATCTATCAGATTGCGTAAAATAAGCAACACCTGGTTTCGGTCTGCATAAACTTCAGGTATTTCTGCTGCCTCCATTTTCAGCACTATAGATTTATTTAGAGCAAGGGGCTGATAAACATGCAGTAATGTATCTGCGGCGCGGTTAAGATCAAAAACAGAAAAAAAGCTTCCAGAGGAATCCATCTGATTTCTGGCCCAATATAACAGATTATCAAGAGTATGATGGATCACATCAATATTTTTACGGCTGGCATTCAGCAACTGTTTGAGTTCATCAAAACTAAGCATATCCATGTCGTTTAATGTAAAGATACTCACCAAACTATTAAAAGGACTTCTCAGATCATGAGCAACAATAGAGAAGAGTTTGTTTTTCACCGCATTGGAAGCCTCTAATTTATCAATACTCTGATGAAGTTGTACCGTTCTTTCAGCAACCACCCTCTCCAGTTCTTCATTATGCATCCTTACAATCCTAAGATTTTCGTCCTTAGTTTTCCGTTCACTTCTGATCAGATCACGGTAGCGGTCTCCCAATGCAAAGGCCAGAAGAAGAAGTTCCACAGTAGAACCTATTGGCAGCAGGTTAAATGTAAAATCACGGGTACTGAATATTCCTGCAAGACTAAAAGTGAAAGCGATAATCGTCAATGACATTAATGCCCATGCACCTACATAATATTTAGCAGATTTATATCCTTTGAACCAAAGCATAATCCCGGCTGCCATCAGCATAATCGTATTCACAACTCCAAGTACTTGCGCATAGGATGCGCCCAAAGATTTGAACCCCAATATACTGATCAAAAATTCAACGACACAGAATGCAAAAACAACGTTATACCATCTTATCCAGGAAGACGCAGTTGACTTCAAATTCAGGAACTTTCTCGAAAAAAGGACAGCTGTAATTGCAGAAAAAGAATGAAAAATATGTGGATAAGTATTAAGCGCGATTCTGAACTGATCACCAAACAGATAACTGTACCCCTTTAAATAAAGAACAACGTAAAAGAAAAGGGAAAAAACATAAAGACTATAATATAGATAAGTTTTATCTCCAAGGCTAAAGAACAAAAAGACATTAAACAGGAACAAACTAAAAATTACGCCAATATAAATACTCTCCAACAGTAATTTAGACGTCCCCATAGCAAGTTTATCGCTCGTAGTCAATTTAATTGGCATCAGCATAATATTGTTGGAACGCACACGAAGGTAAACTGTAAAAACCTGTTCTGCAGAATTGTCCGGTAATAAAAACCTGTAATTGGTCATTATCTTGATGCTCCTTTCTGGCACAGAAAGACTTCCAGCGTGCATTTTCAGGAATTGACCATTTTCCTTCAACAAAAAACAGTCTATCTGCTCAATATTTGGAATATCGACAATCAAATAAGAACGATTATTTGCCTCCGGGATGTAACGGAGTTTAATCCAAAAAGCAGACTTTGTATTTCCCAAATTAAGGATATCTCTATCTGAAGAATGAAACTTTCCCAAACTGTCCAGTGCCACAGCCTCCTGCACACCCAACCTCCCGGAAACATCTTCCAGATAACTTAACTTTTTACCAATGTTCTCATAGGGTTGACGGCTGATATCAACAATTTCCGGAATGGAAAAAACAGGCAGAGAGGCGAAAATGAATAGACAAAAAAATAAATAGCGCATGGAGGGTTTCTTTCCGGTATAAAGATAGAAATTTTAGCACCTCATCTAATTAAAAAGAAACAGATTACTATTTATTTTGACATAATTTAACCCAAAAAAACAACTGAATTACAGAAAACTCCTTAAACTTTCCATATTTTTAATAGCGTTGCCTATAGTATTATTAAAGTAAGTATATACCTGCTTCCCTTCTTCCAGCCATTCTTTGATATAAGAGGCATATTCATAAAGAAATGCCTCCTCGTAACTTCCCTTATAATCTCCACTGGGACCATGAAAACGTACATAAACAAAATCAGTCTGGTTCTCAATAACCTCCCCTCCTTCTGAGAGTTTATCATGTAAAACAAGTGCCATTCCATACCGATCCATCAGGTCAAAGGTATCCTGCTGGTACCAGCTCTGATGCCGAAACTCAACAGCAACTCTCCATTCAACGTTGGGATCAACCCACCTGATCCTGTCCAGTAGCCGCTCTACAAATGGTAAATGTACCGGTCGTATGCTGCCTGGAAATTGCACCAGCAAGCACCCTTTTTTATTGCCTACCGCTGAAATCCTCATCATAAAATCATCAACAGCTTCCAAATTGGGATTTAATGATTTACTATGCGTAATTTCCCGCCACAACTTAAATGTAAATTTAAAATCATCCGGAACCTCAGTAGCCCATCTTGCCACTGTAGAAGCCATTGGTACCTTATAAAATGAGCTATTAATCTCAATACTATTATACAGAGATCCATAATAACACAGACGGCTTTTGGTTTTAAAAGCTTCTGGAAAAAATTCTTTGTTAGGAACAGGAAGTAATAAACCGCTGGTTCCGGAATAATATACACCCTTATTACCCATAAAGCAATCAATTAAGAGCCAACATGCTCATGTTCTTCAATTTCTTTTCCAATCTCATCTACATAATTTTGATCTACCCAATCTCTTGTTTCCCAAAGAATACTTGAATTGCTATCATCATGATATAGGTCTGCCAGTTTGTTTGAACCTCTGAAAACCCTGTAAACACCGTCCTCCTGTGGATATACCGTCAATCTAACCCCATGAAGACAAATCGTAAATGGATCCATATTTTACTCGTTTACCCAATAGAACGACTAGATCTTGGAAATGTTTTTATTTGTTATCCACACAATCATTGTTATCCACACTCTGGAGAGCACCAGATGCTCAATAAAAAAGCAATTAAAGGGAAGGAGTTTAAGAGGATATGGAGTTCGATTTTTTCTTCTTTTTACGTCCAAGCCAAATCATAAATCCGGTAACTGGTAAGCTTGCGGCTATAAAACTACCCATAAAAGCCAGTATTTTACCAGGTAAGCCTAGTACCACACCAACATGAATGTCATAATTCATCCGGATAAGTTTCTCACCGCTGTTCTTATCTTTAAAATTTTCACGTCCAAGTAATTTACCAGTAAACTGATCTAAGTGCAGAACGTCCGTATCATAATAATCTTCTTTACCCCTGTATCCGTTGACACTAATCGTAGCCGACTTTGGAGCTCCCCGATCAGGTACATACAAAAAAATACGCCTTGCATCTGGGAATTCTTGCTTTGCAACACCAAAAGCAATATCAATTGGGTTCTTTAAAACTGCTGTTGTAGAGTCTGAAGCAAAGCTGATCTGTTTTGGAGGTGTTACGGATCTGGACGCAACCACATATACTGCGGTTTGAAACCAACTCATTGCCCAAACCATCCCGGTTAGTGCTAATAGCAGCGTAATCAGCATAGCATAAAATCCAGGTACATTATGAAGATCATAGTTCAGGCGTTTAAATTTAGCCTTCCAGTTAATTTTAAAACTCTTATTAAAATTGGCCTTTTTAAGGTTTTTAGGCCACCATAAAATCATTCCGGTGATCAGTAATATCACAAATATAAGTGTACTATATCCTACGATTGGCTGCCCATACTGCGTATTAAGTAACAAACTCCAATGCAAGTATTTCACGATCACAAAAAATTCCTTTTCATAATCAATTATACCAGTTATTTTGCCTGTATATGGATTTATAAAAGCCGATTTATAGGAATCTACAGCACCAAAAAATGTAAGTGCTTTGGGGTCTCCTCCTTTAAAATACATAAACTCCCAGGCTCTGGAAGGATCACTGTAAGTCGTTACAGATACATTCGGAACATGTAAAGCTTGCTCTGCAGTACTTTT
>NZ_DATMRL010000176.1:0-3169 GCF_035566355.1 Pedobacter sp. | reverse complement strand
ACAAAAGCTGCAAAAAGCGCAAGGGAGGTAAGTGCAGCAGAAGCAATAGCGAAACCTTTCCCTGTTGCAGCCGTTGTATTTCCTACTGCGTCAAGCACATCCGTTTTTTCGCGGACTTCTTTTGGTAATTCACTCATCTCGGCAATACCTCCTGCATTATCGGCAATCGGTCCGAATGCATCAATAGCCAACTGCATTGCAGTGGTTGCCATCATCCCCGCAGCAGCAATGGCTACACCATACAAACCGGCACAGGTATAGGAACCCCAGATACCACCAGCCAGGACCAGTATTGGTAGACAGGTAGATTCCATACCTACGGCTAATCCGCCAATAACATTCGTAGCATGTCCCGTGGAAGACTGGCGAATAATAGAAAGAACGGGTCTTTTACCAATGGCTGTATAATATTCTGTTATGATGCTCATGAGAGTTCCTACGGTCAGGCCAACACCTATAGCACCCAGTACACCCCATTTTGTAAATTCAATATTGCGCAGAACCATCGTTTCCGGAAGGATAAAATAAACAAGTCCGATTGATGCGATAGCTGTTAATACAATGGAACCCCAGTTACCCATATTGAGGGCTTTCTGCACACTTACTGTACTAACACTTGCGTTTTCACTAATGCGGACGAAAAAAGTTGCAATAATCGAGAATAAGATTCCTGTACCAGCTATCATCATGGGAAGAAGGATAGGCGACATACCCCCGAAATTATCCTGCGAAACTGTTTCCTGACCGAGTACCATAGTCGCCAGAACTGTTGCTACATAGGATCCGAAAAGATCGGCGCCCATTCCAGCAACGTCTCCTACATTATCACCTACATTATCGGCAATAGTTGCCGGATTACGCGGATCATCCTCAGGGATTCCGGCTTCAACCTTGCCAACCAGGTCGGCACCAACATCGGCCGCTTTTGTATATATACCACCACCCACACGGGCAAAAAGGGCAATGGATTCAGCTCCAAGCGAGAAACCGGTAAGTACTTCAATTGTGCGCAGCATTTCTTCCGAATTCACCTCAGCCTGAGGAGCAAAAATTGATTTTAATATGATGAACAGACCACCGAGACCAAGAACGGCCAGTCCAGCAACACCTAATCCCATAACGGATCCTCCGGTAAAGGAAACTTTGAGTGCGCGACTTAAACTGGTTCGGGCTGCCTGGGCAGTTCTGACATTGGCTTTAGTAGCTACTCGCATCCCTATGTATCCGGCTGTTGCGCTAAGAATCGCTCCTATAATAAAGGCAATGGAGATGGACCAATGGGAGCCGGGATTTGTGCTTGCCATAAAACCCAGCAGGAGTGCTACGATAACAACAAAATATCCAAGGATTTTCCACTCAGCTTTAAGGAAGGCCATAGCTCCTTCAGCAATATAACGGCTGATCTGTTTCATCAGATCGGTTCCTTCATCCTGCCTGGAAACCCACTTGAATTGAATGAATGTGTACAATAGGCCAATGACTCCCATGAGGGGTACCAGGTAAATCAGTTTGTCCATATTAAATTAATCTGAGATTTTTATGGGAGGCAAAAATAGTGGAAAAGCGTTAAAGCCCATATAAATGATGCCATTATCTTACCTGTATTGATATATCTATCAGGATATTATTTCCTTTTTCTTAAATAATCACTTACATTTGCGCTCCATTTTTTAATGGTCCCGTTTCAGGCGGGAATTGCCCAAATGGCCCCATAAGAGATTTGCCAGAGCAGATCCGCCAGCAGGGTATCATATTTAAACCTCATCAAAAGATGCCAAAGGTTAAAACAAATTCGAGTGCCAAAAAAAGATTCAAGATAACAGGCACCGGTGAAATCACTTTCCAGAAGGCTTTCAAACGGCACATTCTCACAAAAAAATCAACGAAAAGAAAAAGATTGATGGGGAAAAAAGGAAAGGTCAGCCAGGCTAACCTGGATTTCGTAAAAAGGTTACTAAGATTAAAATAATCAGGACCTAACCATTCAGTTTTACCAATTAACTTTTAACTTTTTTTATATGCCACGTTCAGTAAATGCCGTTGCCTCCAGGGCCCGCAGAAAACGGATCCTCAAACAAGCCAAAGGCTTCTATGGTAAGCGCAAAAATGTATATACAGTAGCTAAAAATGTTTTGGAAAAGGGACTTACATATCGTTATGTAGGCCGTAAACTCAAGAAACGCGAATACCGTGCACTTTGGATTGCACGCATAAATGCGGCCGTTCGTTCAGAAGGACTTACCTACTCCCGTTTCATCCATCTGTTGAATGAAAAAGGTGTTGCTCTCGACCGTAAAATACTCGCTGATATTGCCATGAATGAACCGGAAGCGTTTAAACAATTGATCGCTTCAGTTAAATAAAACAGCAGCTATTATACAGGAGATTTCTTAAAAGGCATTAAATAACCTTTAAGAAATCTCTTTTATTTTGTGATTACCCTCAAAAATTTACATTTGTACCTACTTTTATTTCAATTCTAAATCGTACGACCATCATCAACCCTAACGATTCAATGAACAATACGTATGCCGACCTCGTTCAGCAGACGTTTAATTTCCCCCAGGAAGGTTTTTTAGTGAAGGAAAATTATTTAGAATTCAATGGGGTGGATATCAAAGCCCTGATAGATAAATATGGTACACCGTTAAAATTATCTTATTTGCCAAAAATTGGCATGCAGATAAAAAAAGCAAAAAAAATGTTTGCCACCGCCATGTCAAGGCACAAATACGAAGGCAAATATTTTTATTGTTACTGCACCAAGAGTTCTCACTTCTCGTTGGTTGTAGAGGAAGCGCTGAACAATGATATTCATCTGGAGACTTCTTATGCTTATGATATAGATATTATCAAAAAATTATACGCCAGGAAAAAAATAAGCAAAGACACTTATATTATTTGCAACGGTTTTAAACAGAAACCCTATACAAGCCGTATTGTGTCCCTTTTGAATACCGGTTTTAGAAACGTAGTCCCCATTCTTGATAATAAGGATGAACTGCAACAATATAAAAAATCTGTTAAAGTGCCTTTCAAACTGGGAATACGGGTAGCTGCAGAAGAAGAACCGAATTTCCCTTTTTATACATCAAGATTGGGATTCAGACCTCGTGATGTACTTGAATTCTATGTGGATAAGATTGAAGGGAATGAAGACCGGTTCCAG
>NZ_DATMRL010000175.1:0-4747 GCF_035566355.1 Pedobacter sp. | reverse complement strand
GCCTGATATCGTTAGTCTTGAAGCAGCTGTACAGAATTTTCCGACCAATTCACCCTCCTAAAACCCCTCAAAAAAAGCCATAAAAAAAAGCACCGGGATAAGTCCCGGCGCTCCTAGTTCAAAATTGTTTCCTTAAAAAAGATCTTTAAAATGGCAGGTCATCTTCCTCGCCAGGTGCACTGTTTAAATCTACAGGCGGAGCGTATTCTGGAGTAGCGGCAGCAGCATTGTTCAATGCATTGATACGCCATACTACTAAACTGTTAAAATAAGAAACTTTACCGGTTTTATCCGTCCACGGGCGACCGCGTAAATTGAAGGCAACCTCTACATTGTCACCAACTTTCAAACTATCAAATAATGCAGTTTTATCTTGCAAAGCCTCAAATCTGATATATTCCGGATAAGTAGGGTTTTCAGCGTACTCTATGATCAGATCACGTTTTTTAAAAGTCTCACTCACTTGCTGTAATGCACCGATTTCGTGCACTTTTCCTTTTAATTCCATAACAAATACTCTTATATTCTACTTTCAAGTTCAAATCTCTATATTTTTATTGATAACTTCGCACAATAAATTATGCAAGTTTTCCACACAAAGAATAAGGTTATCGTAACCTGCAACAAAAGACTGTCTTCCTATCTGGCGGAAGAAGTTAAAGACCTGGGATACACCATTATCAGGGAATTCCCTACAGGTGTAGAGCTAAATATCACCTTAACAGAGTGTATAAAACTCAACCTCAACCTGCGTTGCGCCAGCCAGATTTTATACTGTTTAAACAGCTTCAAGGCCAATAATCCTGAAGAATTATACCAGCAGCTGGTCGAAATGCCCTGGGAAGAACTCATTGATTTTTCCGGCTATTTCTCGGTAACCTCTAATGTGGATAACCCAACCATTACAACCCCATTATTTGCCAACCTGAAAGTAAAAGATGCGATTGTTGATCGCTTCCGGGCAAAGAAAAACATCCGGCCAAATTCTGGTTCTGATGCCAATAAAACCGTAGTCCATTTATACTGGAAGGACAGTGAAGCCGACATTTTCCTGGATACCTCCGGAGAAACCCTTGCCAAACACGGTTACCGTAAAATCCCAGGAAAAGCACCGATGCTGGAAGCACTTGCAGCAAGTACCATATTAAGTACAAAATGGGATAGAAAATCTCCCTTTGTAAACCCAATGTGCGGTTCAGGTACCCTGGCTATTGAAGCGGCCCTGATCGCAACCAACAGACGTCCGGGTCTGTTTAGAATGAATTATGGCTTTATGCATATCCTGGGTTACGATGAAGAAGTCTTCTTTGCGGAAAGAAGAATCCTTAAAGATCAGGTGATCAAAAATATAGAGCTGAATATCATTGCCACTGATATTTCTGAAGATGCCGTAGATGTAAGCCGCAGAAACGCAAAAACTGCCGGTGTAGATACCTTAATTACATTTGAAGTTTGTGATTTTGCCGATACCCAGGTACCTGAAGGCGGCAGGGGTATCGTTGTCTTTAATCCGGAATACGGAGAACGCTTGGGAGAACATTCTAAACTGGAAGCGACCTATAAGCGGATGGGTGATTTTATGAAGCAACATTGCAAAGGTTATTCCGGTTATATCTTTACCGGAAATCCTGATCTTGCAAAAAAGATCGGACTTAAAGCTTCCCGAAAAATCGAATTCTATAATGGAAAACTGGACTGCAGGATGCTGGAATACGAATTGTATGATGGCAGCAGAAGACCAGAGCATGAAAGACCAGTAAAAAACTAGACCCCAATCCATTTGATGAACTATATAGAAATCATTAATAAAACCATCAGTTTTGTAAAAGAAACGCTGGCCGGTGCAGAAGCCGGGCATGACTGGTTCCATATTGAAAGGGTCTACAAAACTGCTCAGCACATTAATAAACAGGAACAAGGTGATGAGTTGATTGTTGCCTTAGCCGCACTTCTCCATGATATAGCAGACAGTAAATTTAACGGTGGAGATGAAGAGATCGGCCCACAAATGGCCGGCAGCTTTCTGAAAAGCCTGGGACTTAGCTCTATAATTATTGAGCAAGTACAACAAATCATCAAAAACCTCAGCTTTAAAGCCAGTTTTGGAAAGCTGACCTTTCAATCCAAAGAACTCGATATTGTACAGGATGCAGATCGTCTGGATGCTATTGGAGCCATAGGTATCGCACGTGCTTTTACTTATGGGGGCTTTAAGAACAGGGTTTTATATGACCCTGAAATTGAGGTCAACCTGAATATGAGCAAAGAGCAATATAAAAACACTACAGCTCCTACGATCAACCATTTTTATGAGAAATTGCTATTGCTTAAAGACCTGATGAAAACCCCTACAGGAAGACAGATGGCAGAAAACAGGCATCAATTTATGCTCAGTTACCTCGATCAGTTCTATGCCGAATGGGAAGGCACTAAATAATAATACTAATTTTTTTAGCAAAAACACTATCTTTGTTTAACAAAGCCTGGTGTATGTCTGAACGAATTAGAGAGAAGTTAAGCATCCTTGCCGATGCTGCCAAATATGATGTTTCCTGCTCATCCAGCGGAAGCAAAAGGAAAAATGACAATAAAGGACTTGGCAATGGCCACAACTCGGGCATCTGTCACACTTATACTGAAGACGGGCGCTGTGTTTCTCTTCTAAAGATTCTGTTCACCAATCATTGCATTTTCGATTGTGCCTATTGTGTTTCCCGCAAAAGCAATGATATTGAAAGAGCGGCCTTTACCGTAGATGAGGTGGTCCAATTGACAATGAATTTCTACCGCAGGAATTACATTGAGGGTTTATTTTTAAGTTCAGGAATCTTTAAAGATGCAGACTTCACGATGGAACGGCTGTTAAAAGTTGTTAAGAAACTTCGGCTTGAAGAAAGGTACAACGGATATATTCACCTGAAAACCATTCCCGGCGCGAGTGAAGAATTGGTTAAGGAAGCAGGAATGTATGTGGACAGAATGAGCATTAACCTGGAAATGCCTACCGAGGCGGGTCTTCAATTACTGGCCCCCGACAAAAGTCATCAAGAAGTGATCAAACCGCTCGGAGATGTGCAAAGGCAAATTATTCAGTTTAAAGAAGAAAAGAAAGTTATTAAAAGTGTTCCACAGTTTGTTCCTGCGGGGCAGAGCACACAAATGGTGATCGGTGCAACCCCGGAAACAGACAAAGACATTATGCATACCGCAGCCGAATTCTATAAGAATTTCTCCCTGAGAAGGGTCTATTATTCAGGCTACATTCCCATCAGTACAGACAACAGACTTCCCTTATTGGGAACACAACCTCCGCTGACCCGGGAAAACCGCCTTTACCAAACCGACTGGCTGATGCGGTTCTATGGTTTTCATATCAATGAACTTTTAAATGATGCCAATCCCCACCTGGATGTGGATATAGACCCTAAGCTCAGCTGGGCATTACGTAACCTCCAGTTCTTCCCGGTAGACATTAACATGGCTTCTTACCAAATGATCCTTCGCATTCCAGGGATTGGAGTAAGTTCTGCAAAAAAAATTGTTCAGGCAAGAAAGTTTGGAAGACTGCGGATAGATCAGTTGAAAAAAATTGGTGTATCCTATAACCGGGCAAAGTATTTCATCACCTGCACAGACAGCCCTCCCATGTTCAGAGACCATCAGGCCACGCAGATTAAATCTTTTATCCTGGCAGAAAGCCAAAGCAAATATTTGAAAAACGACATTCAGCAATTGAATCTATTTTAATTTCCGGCACAATGATCTACGTTTTTGACGGTTCTTTGGAAGGCTTACTTACGGCCGTGTTCGAATACCATGAGCGGCGGCCTTCCAAGCTCATCTTAACCACCGCCGAATGCTACCAGCCTGATGTCTTTACCGCGGCACATAGAATAGATAACGACCCCGGAAAAGCAGATCGTGTATGGAAAGCTCTGCACAGAAAACTTCCAGCCGAATGGCTCCGCAGGTTTTACTGTGCTTATTTGTCAGAAATGCCTGAGGCCTTTAGAGATCTTTTTGAATTTTGCAGGTACATTTTCAGCAATCCGCCCGGCGCAACACAAAATTATGGCAACCCATATGTACTGGCGGTTGCCGGTTACGCGAAGAAAGTAGAAAGAGAAAAGCACCGCATGGAAGCGTTTATCCGTTTTCAGCAGAGTTCGGATGGATTGTTCTATTGTGGAATAGACCCCGATTTTAATGCCATACCGCTCATCATGAAGCATTTTAAAGACCGCTATGCCGATCAGTCCTGGGTTATCTATGACTATAAACGACACTATGGTATTTATTATAATCTGGATAAAGTAGAAGAAATCTATTTAAATCAGGAAGATGAGAAGAATCTAAAATTACAAAGAGACAAGATGGCTTCAGAACAAGAGCCTTTATACGCCGCACTCTGGAAAGATTATTTTAAAAGCACTAATATAAAGGCCCGTAAAAATACAAAACTGCACGTGCGCCATGTTCCAAGACGATATTGGAAATACCTGACAGAAAAAGAATAAGCCGACAGTAAGGATACTGCCGGCTTACAGAGCGTGATTGATATAGATTACTTAACGATCCATGGCGCAAGGTTGATGTCATCAACCCCTCCGTACTGCCTGCCGACCGCAATACTCAGTTGGTCTCCGTTCGTTGTCCTGTCTACGGCAGGATATTGAAACCTTAATGGGATTCTACCGCTATTTCCTGTTCCGGGTCCAGTCAGGAAGTTTGGAACACCTGTACGGCG
>NZ_DATMRL010000174.1:0-10824 GCF_035566355.1 Pedobacter sp. | reverse complement strand
GCACTATGGCTGGGAGGAACTCGGTCAGCTGATCCGTATTGCTTGTTTCAATAACAATCCGACAATGAATTCCAGCCTTCGATTTTTGCGTAAAACGGATTGGGCGCGTAAAAAGGTAGAGCGTCTTTACCTGAACACTTTTCATTAGAGCGTAAAAATTGTTAAATCGGTGTATTGATTCCGGTTGATCTCTATTAAATACCTGATTTAATGCTTAACTTTAAGTATGATCAACAGATTTACTCTTTTTTTATCCTTTGCCCTGCTGAGCCTGGGTGTTCATGGGCAGCAGCTGAAAGGAACTGTGTCGGACCGAAATTCAAGGTACCCACTGGAACAGGTACAGGTTTTTAATAGAAATACTGGGCATAGTACTGTCACGGATGCGAAGGGAAGGTTTAAGATCAATGCTGTCGCCAATCAGGTCATTATATTTTTTCAGCCGGGGTATTTACCAGATACACTTTTCCTGGTGAATATGAGCCCTGTGAAAAGGTATTTGACTGCAGATCGTAAAACTTTGAATACAGTAGAGATCAAAGCGAAAACATTTAACCCGGAGATTGAATATGCGGATGTTTACCGTAAAGCTGACCCTACCCGGCTGGAAGTGAACAAGCCTTTTGGATTTTCGCCTTCTGCGTACTTTGGCAAGGAGGGGAAAGAGGCTCGGAAGTTGAAACGGAAACTGGAAAATGAGAAAACAGAGCGGAAGATTGATGCCCGGTTTAACAATGCGGCTGTAACGGCACTTACTCCTCTTAAGGGAGCAGATCTGGATGCTTTCATGACGCGTTACCGCCCTACACTGGAGGCGCTGAATAAAATGGATCAGGAAGATCTCAAGTTTTACATCATGAATTCTTACAAGGAATTTAAGGACTTGCCTCCGGAAAAAAGAGCAATGCCAGATTTACATTAACGATACAACAGATTTTAGGTGCTGAATTAGATCGGAAAATTCTGTACAGCTGCTTCAAGGCTAACGATATCAGGCGACTGAAAAAGCCGCAGATCTCTGAGGCCTTTCTGCAGCGTACGAGAATTTTCCTTAGCAAATTGCAGAGGGAGGGAGGAGACCAGGCATGGTGCGGTTTTTTGCTTTTGGCGTTTTTTAATCCTGTGGATGTGCTGGAGTGTTTACCACAGGAAGATATATAAAGCAACTTAGTTTAGGCTTGAAATCCGGAAAAAAGAAGGTGTAAGGGAGAAGGCCTTTTAAGGTTTGCGGGCTTTTCTGCCCGCCTAAGCTTAAGCAGCCTTCGAGCTTATCCTTCTTTTTTTAAACTAAGCACCCCGCTACTTCCGCGCTTATCCTTCTTTCCGACTGATAGCCTTAAAACCTCCTGATGAAATCCATTGATTTCTAAATTTGCAGCTCAGCGCTCCTTATTGCTGAAAGAAGTAAATCCGTTATACAGAACAACAACCGCGTTAAAATTATCCCCGGAGGAAAAATCAGATTTTATTTGCTAACGACTTGATTTATAAATTGTATTGTCTTACCTTTGCAGTCCCTTAGTGAGGGGTAAAGTTTTTAAACATTAATAGAAAACAACAAAAGAACAATGCCAACCATTCAACAATTAGTTAGAAAAGGTAGAGTAGCACTGGAGTTCAAGAGTAAGTCTCCGGCGTTGGACAGCTGTCCACAGCGAAGAGGTGTATGTACACGTGTGTACACCACTACCCCTAAAAAACCAAACTCAGCAATGCGTAAAGTTGCCCGTGTACGTTTAACCAATGGTAAAGAGGTGAATGCCTATATCCCTGGTGAAGGTCACAACTTACAGGAGCACTCTATCGTATTGATCCGTGGTGGTCGTGTTAAAGATTTACCGGGAGTACGTTACCACATCATCCGTGGAGCATTAGATACTTCAGGAGTAGCTGGTCGTAACCAACGTCGTTCTAAATACGGAACAAAACGTCCTAAGCCAGGACAAGTAGCTGCGGCACCAACAAAAGGTAAAAAGAAATAATTAGGAGGACAAAAAAATGAGAAAATCAAAACCAAAAAAGAGAATCATTCTTCCTGATCCGAAATTTAACGATGTTCAGGTGACCCGTTTCGTTAACAACATGATGTTTGACGGAAAAAAATCTATCGCTTATTCTATTTTTTATGATGCTGTTGAATTGGCAGAGAAAAAATCTGGTGAGAATGGATTAGAAGTATGGAAACGTGCTTTAACAAATGTAATGCCTGCTGTAGAGGTTAAATCTCGTCGTGTGGGTGGTGCAAACTTCCAGGTACCTACAGAGGTAAGACCTGACCGTAAAATTGCTTTAGGCATGAAATGGTTAATTTCTTACGCTCGTAAACGTGGAGAAAAAACAATGAAAGAAAAATTAGCAGGTGAAATCGTTTCAGCAGCTAAAGGTGAAGGTGCAGCAGTTAAGAAAAAAGAAGATACGCATAAAATGGCTGAAGCCAACAAAGCGTTCTCTCATTTCCGTTTCTAATCCAAGTAGAATCATAAAATGTCAAGAGATTTAAAATACACAAGAAACATTGGGATTGCAGCTCACATTGATGCGGGTAAAACCACAACAACAGAGCGTATCCTTTATTATGCTGGTGTTAGTCACAAAATTGGTGAGGTGCATGAAGGTGCTGCAACAATGGACTGGATGGCACAAGAGCAGGAACGTGGTATCACGATCACTTCTGCAGCAACAACTGTAGGTTGGAAATACAGAGGACAGAACTACCATATCAACATTATTGATACACCGGGACACGTGGATTTTACCGTAGAGGTAAACCGTTCGTTACGTGTATTAGATGGTTTGGTATTCTTGTTTTCAGCAGTTGACGGTGTTGAGCCTCAATCTGAAACCAACTGGCGTTTAGCTAACAACTACAATGTTGCCCGTATTGGTTTCGTAAATAAAATGGACCGTTCCGGAGCAGATTTCTTAAAAGTTGTTAAACAGGTTAAAGACATGCTGGGAAGCAATGCAGTTCCTCTGCAATTGCCTATTGGTGCTGAAGACAGCTTTAAAGGTGTAGTTGATTTGATCAACAACCGTGGTATCGTTTGGAACGAGCATGATAAAGGAATGACCTTTACTGAAGTGCCAATTCCTGAAGATATGCTGGATGAGGTTGCTGAGTGGAGAGAGAAATTGCTGGAATCAGTAGCGGAATATGATGAGACTTTGATGGAGAAATTCTTCGAAGCCCCTGAAACCATTACTGAGCGTGAAGTTTTAGATGCTTTGCGTCAGGCTGTATTGGATGCTAAAATTGTACCTATGGTTTGTGGTTCATCTTTCAAAAACAAAGGTGTACAAACTATGCTTGATTATGTGATGGAGTTATTGCCTTCACCTATGGATCAAGAAGGTGTAACTGGTATTAATCCAAATACTGGTGAGGAAGTATTACGTAAACCTGATGAAAAAGAACCTTTTGCAGCTTTAGCATTTAAAATTGCAACGGATCCTTTCGTAGGTCGTTTATGCTTTATCCGTGTATATTCAGGTAATCTTGAAGCAGGTTCATATGTGTACAATGCACGTTCTGAGAACAAAGAGCGTATTTCCCGTATCTTCCAAATGCATGCCAACAAGCAAAACCCAATTCCTAATGTAGGTGCTGGTGATATTGCTGCGGTAGTAGGATTTAAAGATATCAAAACTGGTGATACGCTTTGCGATGAGAAAAACCCGATTATTCTGGAATCCATGAACTTCCCTGAGCCGGTTATCGGTTTAGCTATTGAGCCTAAAACTCAAGCTGACGTAGATAAATTAGGTATGGCTTTAGGTAAGCTGGCTGAAGAAGATCCAACTTTCAGGGTTCAGACTGATGAGGAAACTGGTCAGACTGTTATCTCTGGTATGGGTGAGCTTCACTTAGATATTTTGATTGACCGTTTAAAACGCGAATTCAAAGTGGAAGTTAACCAGGGAGCTCCTCAGGTTGCTTATAAAGAGGCAATTACGGGAAGTACCCAACACCGTGAAACCTATAAGAAACAAACAGGTGGTCGTGGTAAATTCGCGGATATTCAGGTTATTATTTCTCCTATTGATGCAGATTACGAAAAAGGCGGATTGCAGTTCGTAAACGAAATCGTGGGTGGATCTATTCCTCGTGAGTTTATCCCTTCTGTAGAAAAAGGTTTTGCTGCTGCCATGTCTAATGGTGTAGTTGCAGGTTACCCGCTTCCTGATATGAAGGTTCGTTTGATTGATGGTTCATTCCACGCGGTCGATTCAGATGCTTTATCTTTCGAGATTGCTGCACGTTCAGCATTCCGTGAGGCATTGCCTAAATGTAAACCGGTATTAATGGAGCCAATCATGAAAATTGAGGTGCTTACGCCAGAAGAAAACATGGGTGATGTTATGGGAGACTTAAACCGTCGTCGTGGCCAGCTGCAAGGTATGGATACGCGTAATGGTTCTCAGGTAATTAAAGCCCTTGTTCCACTTTCAGAAATGTTTGGTTATGTAACTCAGTTACGTACAATTACTTCTGGTCGCGCAACTTCTACAATGGAATTCGATCACTATGATCCAGCGCCTAAAAATGTTCAGGAAGAGGTGATTGCGAAATCAAAAGGAAAAGTTAAATCTTCAGATTAATAAATAACACCGGCAGCCTGTTATTAATAGCTCTAACAGGCCGCCTTAATTAAATAAATAAGATGAGCCAAAGAATCAGGATCAAATTAAAATCTTACGATTACAACCTGGTAGATAAATCTGCTGAGAAAATCGTAAAAACTGTTAAACCTACGGGTGCAGTGGTTAGCGGACCAATTCCGTTGCCTACAGAAAAGAAAATCTTTACAGTTTTGCGTTCACCGCACGTGAACAAAAAAGCTCGTGAGCAGTTTCAATTGTGTGCATACAAACGTTTGTTAGATATTTATAGTTCTAACTCTAAGACAGTTGATGCTTTGATGAAACTTGAATTACCTAGCGGTGTTGAAGTAGAAATCAAAGTTTAATGACGATACTTAATTAAACAAAAAGGCCTCTGCATTTGCAGAGGCCTTTTTGTTTATAAGAATAATTTTTAAAGTTCATTGTTATCCTGGCACATCCCGGGATTTCGCATTGGCAGGGATAACTGATCGTTAACGCTCCCGGCTTTTATAATCTTCAAATTTATTGCGTTCGTCCTGTAATTCCCTGGCTAATTTTTTCTCCTTTTCGTTAGATTTTACTTTATAGGCCTGATATTCGTCTGCTATTTCCTGATATAGGTTAGACCTGTATTTGGCTTCATGGATGTGTTTGGCAGAGCGGACCACGACAAATGCGAGCGCAAGTGCCAGCACAATGATCAGTGTCCATACAATGCTGTTATAAGTCGATTTGGTGAAAGGAATACCCAAAAAGCTAATCTCGTTCAGTTTTGCGTTGGAACTCGCCAGCGAGCTTTCTTTGCCTTCTATCTGGGCCTTTAGGTCGGCGATGGCTTTTTGCTGCTCGTTAATTTTAGCTTTGGATGCAACGAGTTGTTTTCTTTCCGTATTTATGGTGTCTTTTACATTTTTCCAGAGGCCGGACAGTCTGGCTGGGTTAATTAATTTAGCTCCATAAAGTGTTTTTGATTTTGACAACATGAACTGGTACTGACCGGAAAGAGAGGGGTCTGTTTTGGTAGTGTCTTGAGCAAAAGTGCTTTGTGCAATCAGCAGTAAACAAATTGCTGCGAATAAAGAAAGTATACATCTTTTCATAACATAGGATTGGTTTGCTTAATTTAACATAAATATTTTAATTTTATTGTGTTTTAATTGTAGATGGTATATTTGTCGGGATGTCGGTACTACTATTTACAGTTATTGTTTTAGCCGGAGCTTTTCTGGCTGGCCTGGTAGGTTCTTTAACTGGTTTGGGCGGAGGTGTAATTATAATCCCATTGCTAACCCTTGCTTTAGGTGTAGATATTCATTATGCTATTGGTGCCTCCATTGTGTCTGTAATTGCAACCTCTTCCGGTTCTGCAGCAGCTTACGTAAAGGAGGGGATTACCAATATCAGAATAGGGATGTTCCTGGAGATCGCTACGACTATAAGCGCCATCTTTGGTGCAGTAATTACGGTGTTTATCAACCCCAGTTATATCGCTGTGATCTTTGGATTAATCCTGCTTTTTTCTGCAGCTATGATGTTGAAGAAGAAGGTAGATCATTCTGATACAGATACTTCTGGTAAAATTGCTAATTTTTTTAAATTGAACGGCAGCTATCCTACGGAAGCAGGGGAGAAGAAATATGGGGTGCACAATGTGATTGGTGGTTTTGTGATGATGTTCTTCGCAGGCATTATTTCTGGCTTGCTGGGGATTGGTTCCGGAGCTTTGAAGGTCGTCGCTATGGACAATATTATGAGGATCCCGTTTAAGGTGTCTACAACAACCAGTAACTTTATGATGGGGGTTACCGCTGCTGCCAGTGCGGTAGTTTATCTGCACCGGGGACAAATAGATCCGGGTATAGCTATGCCTGTAACGGTAGGTGTTTTGTTGGGTGCAACGATTGGTTCCAAGATCCTTGTTAAAGCAAAAACTGATAAATTGAAAGTAATATTCGCTGTAGTGGTGGTTTTTCTGGCCCTGCAGATGATCTATAATGGCTTATCCGGTAAATTATGAAAAAGTCAAAACACTATTTTGCTGATAAGGATGTACAGGTGATCTTAGGTACCTTACTTAGGGTGGGGGTTATTTTGTCTATGTCAGTGGTGCTCCTGGGTGGAATAATTTATCTTGTGCACCACGGAAAAGCCTTGGTTGATTACAAGATATTTGACTCGTCAAAGAACCAGTATGCTTCTATTCTGGCTATTTTTGAAGGAATAAAACGTATGGATAGTCAGGCAGTTATACAATTCGGGGTGCTTTTATTGATTTTTACGCCAATAACAAGAGTTGTTTTTTCTATCTTTAGCTTTCTGATTGAACGGGATTATATGTATGTACTGATCGGTGTATTTGTACTTTGTGTCATTCTGTTCAGTTTAAGCAATAAGCTGGTTGGGTAGATTTTTACCTCGGGTTATTTCGTGCTTCAAAAAAATAATTGCAGTTATTTGAAAAAATAATTAGCTAACTATTTGAAAATTAAGATTTCTTTCCTATTTTTGCCGTCCCTTAACGGGGATGTATATCCACCTTGAACGAAGCCCTACTGCTTCGATGGGTGTTAAATTAAAAATAGAAAATGTCAGGTATTATTGGAAAAAAAGTAGGAATGACCAGCATTTTCGACGCCGACGGTAAGAATATACCATGTACGGTGATCGAAGCTGGACCTTGTGTAGTTACACAGGTAAAGACCGAAGAGAAAGACGGTTACGTTTCAGTTCAATTGGGTTTCGACGAAGCCAAAGAAAAAAACACAACCAAGCCTCTTAAAGGCCACTTTGCGAAAGCAAGCACTACCCCAAAACGTAAACTGGTTGAATTTGAGCCGTTTGAAGAATCACTTAACTTAGGTGATACTGTAACGGTTAACATCTTTAACGAGGGTGATTTTGTGGATGTTGTTGGAACCTCTAAAGGTAAAGGTTTTCAAGGTGTTGTTAAACGCCACGGATTTGGTGGTGTTGGTGGTCAGACCCACGGTCAGCACAACAGGATGCGTGCACCAGGTTCATTAGGTGCGGCTTCATATCCAGCTCGTGTATTTAAAGGTATGCGTATGGCGGGAAGAATGGGTGGTGACAGAGTAAAAATTCAGAACTTACAGGTTTTGAAAGTTTATGCTGATCAAAACCTTGTGGTAGTTAGTGGTTCAATACCAGGAGCTAAAGGATCTTACGTAATCTTAGACAAGTAAGCAAGATGGAAGTTAAAGTATTAAACATTTCAGGAAAAGAGACAGGTGCCAAGGTGCAACTTCCTGAGTCGGTATTCGGTATTACGCCTGTTGATCACGCAATTTATTTAGATGTGAAGTTGTATTTAGCTAACCAACGTCAGGGAACGCATAAATCAAAACAACGTAATGAAATTGCAGGTTCAACCCGCAAATTATACAAACAAAAAGGTACTGGTGGTGCTCGCGCCGGAAGTATTAAATCTCCATTGTTCAATGGTGGTGGTCGTGTATTTGGTCCTCAGCCACGCGATTATAGTTTTAAACTGAACAAAAAGTTAAAAGTTCTTGCCCGTAAATCGGCTTTAACTTACAAAGCACAAGACAACAATATCGTAGTTTTGGAAGACTTTGCTTTTGATTCAATCAAAACTAAAAACTACATCAATTTAGTTAGCGCATTAAACTTGACTAACGAAAAGACTTTGTTGGTTTTACCTTCGCAAAATAACAATATCTATTTATCAAGCAGAAACATTCAGAAAGCGAAAGTAATCACTGCAGATCAGTTAAATACATATGATGTATTGAATTGCGGTAAGCTTTTGTTGACTGCGGATTCTCTTAAAACATTGGAGGAGGCATTTGCCAAGTAATATGGAACTTTTAAAGAAACCAGTATTAACAGAAAAAGCTTCTGCATTAACAGAAAAGTCTAACCGCTTTACTTTTAAAGTAGACAACAAAGCAAATAAATTGCAGATTAAAGCAGCTATAGAAAAAATGTACGGAGTGAACATCTTAGCCATTAACACAATGGTTGTAGTTGGTAAACTGAAGTCCAGAAATACTAAAGGTGGTTTAGTTTCAGGTCGTAGCCCTAAATATAAGAAAGCTATCGTAACCCTGAAAGCAGGAGAGACAATTGATTATTACGCGAATTTATAATAAGAATTGAATAATTTATAACTATGGGCTTAAGAAAATTTAAACCAGTTACTCCGGGTACCCGCTTTAGAGTTGGCGCCAGTTTTACGGAGATTACAGCAACCAAGCCCGAAAAATCATTGGTTGTATCTTCTAAAAAGTCGGGAGGACGTAACAATACAGGAAAGATGACTATGCGCTACATGGGTGGTGGTCACAAAAAATCTTACCGTTTAATTGACTTTAAACGTGAGAAATTTGATATTCCTGCAACAGTAGCTACTGTTGAATACGATCCAAACCGTACTGCACGTATTGCATTATTACATTATGCAGACGGTGAGAAGCGTTACATTATTGCACCTGAAGGGTTGCAAGTAGGACAAACAGTAGTTTCGGGAGAAACAGCTACTCCAGAAGTAGGTAATACTTTGACGTTATCAAGAATTCCTTTGGGATCTATTGTACATAACGTTGAGATTCACCCAGGTCGTGGAGCACAATTAGCACGTAGTGCTGGTGCTTATGCACAATTGGCAGCTCGTGATGGTAAATATGCAACATTGAAAATGCCTTCAGGCGAAACTAGGTTGATCCTGGTAACTTGTCTGGCTACAATCGGAGCTGTTTCCAACTCAGATCATGCAAATGAAGTATTGGGTAAAGCGGGACGTAGCCGTTGGTTAGGTCGTCGCCCTAGAACTCGTCCGGTTGCGATGAACCCTGTGGATCACCCAATGGGTGGTGGTGAGGGTCGCTCATCCGGAGGTCAGCCTCGGTCAAGAAACGGTGTTTACTCTAAAGGATTCAAAACCCGTACACTTAAAAAATACTCAAATCGTTTCATCATAGAGAAAAGGAAGAAATAATGGCTCGTTCGATTAAAAAAGGACCTTATATTGACCATAACGTAGAGAAGAAAGTAGTCTCTATGAATGATTCAGGCAAGAAGTCTGTAATTAAAACTTGGTCTCGCAGATCAATGATCTCACCAGATTTTGTGGGTCATACATTTGCAGTACACAACGGTAATAAATTTATACCGGTATACGTAACAGAAAACATGGTTGGTCATAAACTGGGAGAGTTTGCTCCAACCAGAACATTTAGGGGTCACTCTGAAAAGAAAAAATAATTAAGAGATGGAAGCAGTAGCGAAATTAAACAATTGTCCAACCTCACCACGTAAAATGCGTTTGGTTGTAGATCTTATCAGAGGTGAGCGTGTAGAGAAAGCATTACATATTTTAAAATTCACCAATAAAGATGCAGCAGTAAGAGTTGAGAAACTGTTATTATCTGCCATCAAAAACTGGGAAAATAAAAATGAAGGTTCTCGCCCTGAAGAAAGCCAGCTATACGTGAAAACGATTATGGTTGGTGGTGGCCGCCAGTTGAAAAGATTGAGACCGGCACCTCAAGGACGTGGTTATAGAATACGTAAACGTTCAAACCACGTAACTTTGATAGTAGATAGTAAAAACGTTGAAACTCAAAACTAATTAACAGAAATGGGACAAAAAGCACATCCAATAGGTAACAGGTTAGGAATCATCAAAGGTTGGGATTCTAACTGGTTCGGAGGCAACAACTATGCTGATAAATTAGTTGAGGACGAAAAAATAAGAAAATACCTTTCTGCCCGTATTGCAAAAGGCGGTGTAGCAAAAGTAGTTATTGAGCGTACTTTGAAACGTATCACTGTAACCATTCACACTGCCCGTCCGGGTATTGTGATCGGAAAAGCAGGTCAGGAAGTTGACAAGATCAAAGAAGAGTTGAAAAAATTGACTAAAAAGGAAATTCAAATCAACATTTTTGAGATCAAACGTCCTGAGTTAGATGCTCAGTTGGTAGCTGAAGGCGTTGCAAAACAGTTAGAGGCAAGGATCTCTTTCCGTAGGGCAATGAAATCTACTATCGCATCTACTATGCGTATGGGAGCTGAAGGTATCAAAATCATGACATCAGGTCGTTTAGGTGGTGCAGAGATGGCACGTAGCGAGCAGTATAAAGAAGGAAGAATTCCTTTGCATACTTTCCGCGCAGACATCGACTACGCACTGGCTGAAGCTTTGACAACTTATGGTAAAATAGGTGTTAAAGTTTG
>NZ_DATMRL010000173.1:0-8361 GCF_035566355.1 Pedobacter sp. | reverse complement strand
GCCATGTTGCGGCGTATGGTCTGCTCATCTTCACAATGTGTGGCAATCAGCATAGGCGCCTCTTTAAACAGGTTCTCTAAAACTTTTGCATTGTCGACCAGCATATTGCCGGTTGAAGAGCCCATGAATACCTTAATGCCGCATACATTCTTAGGATCTGTTTTAAGTACTTCTTCCAGGTTATCATTAGATGCCCCCATAAAGAAAGAGTAATTGGCCAGTGATACATCAGATGCAATTTTGTACTTGTCCTGCAACAGCTCCTGGGTTAATGTATTTGGAACAGTGTTGGGCATCTCCATAAATGAAGTGATCCCACCCGCTACGGCGGCCATACTTTCAGAGAAGATATCTGCTTTATGCGTCAATCCGGGTTCCCTGAAATGTACCTGGTCATCAATCATTCCAGGAAACAAATGTAGCCCTTCGGCATTGATCTCCAGATCAGCCCTCTGGCTGATCGAAGGGGCGATCTTTTCAATAAATCCGTCTTTGATCAGGACATCGGCAATAAATATCTGGCCTTCATTGACCAAAGAAGCAGCTTTTATCAGAATGGTATTCATAGGTTTCAAAATTAGGAAAAAAATTAAAATCATTTCTATAAATTCAGACTGATGATGAGTATACGGTTTTATCGGCCACTAAATAAATTTTGACTATTTTTGCAAAATGCCCAAAAAATTCGAAGAGTTTAACCTCAACCGACAGATCCTAAACGCCGTAGAGGACGCGGGGTTTACTGTTGCTACCCCAATACAAGAAAAAGCCATTGCTCCGGTACTCTCCGGACAGGATATTTTTGGAATTGCCGAAACAGGAACCGGAAAAACTGCTGCCTATGTTTTACCTATGCTTATGCAGTTAAAATATGCACAGGGCGATTCCGCAAGGGCTTTAATTCTTGCTCCAACCAGGGAACTGGCTATGCAGATTGCAGAACAGGTACAGCTGTTTTCTAAATATACGGATCTCCGCTCTGTGGTGATCTTTGGCGGAATAGGCCCTAAAACTCAGATAGAGAAGCTCAAGGGAGGTGCCGATTTGATCATTGCCACACCGGGAAGATTTTTAGATCTTTATCTGGCCGGACATATCAATACCCAATACCTGAAATTCTTAGTGTTGGATGAAGCTGATAAAATGATGGATATGGGCTTTATTGGTTCCATTCACCGGATATTGGAAGTGGTGCCCCGCAGAAGACAGAATTTGCTGTTCTCGGCTACCATGAGTGACCTGGTGCAGAAAATTGCAGGAGATTTTCTGAAACACCCCACCATTATTGAAGCTTCGGCCCAAGCTACACCGGCTTCAACGGTAACGCAGTCTCTGTATGAAGTGCCCAATTTTAAAACCAAGATCAACCTGCTGCAGTTCCTGCTTAAAAATGATGAAGAAGTCAAAAGGCTGATCATCTTCTGTAAAACTAAAACCGTAGCCGATAATATTTTCAGTTTTATTGAGCGTAGGTTCGGACCGGAAGCGGTTCGGGTAATCCATGCCAACAAAGGACAAAATACGCGGATTAACTCTATCAATAGTTTCAAGGAAGGAAATATTCGTGTGCTGGTAGCTACCGATGTAGCCTCGCGTGGAATTGATGTCAGTGAGGTGAGCCATGTAATCAATTTTGATGTGCCTATTATTATCGAAGATTATGTACACCGTATCGGACGTACAGGAAGAGCCTTCGCAACAGGTGAGGCACTCACTTTTTGTACAGAAGCTGAAAAATATTACATCCGGAAGATAGAAAAATTGATCAGACAACAAATTCCTGTTGTAGCTTTGCCGCCTGAAGTTTTTGTGGAAGAAACACCATACGACGAAAGACAAGCCATTGCAAAGGAAATAGATCTTCAAAAGAGAAAGGATGACCCAGATTTTAAAGGTGCATTCCATGAAAAGAAGAAAACATTTCCACCGGCCGGAAAGAAAAACGACAGGACACCTCCATGGAAGAAAAAGAAGTTCAAAAAGTAAAGCAATCTGCCATCAGACTTACGCCGCTGAATATCCTTGCTGCAGGAAGTCTGGTTGCTGCTTATTTTTTTCTGACAGGAGATAGCTCAGGAGCAGGGATCGAAAAGAAGGTGAACTGGCTATTTGCTGTACTTTGTTTATTTGCCTGCCTGGTGGCCATCATTTCAGATCTGATCTTCCGGAAAGCTATTCCCTCACTGAAAAAGCTGTGGGTGGTAGAGTGTACCTTAATCTTGTTTACCCTAGTTTTGATACTTATTATAAAAACCATCATATTTTAAAATGAAGAAAGCTGAAATAAAAATCACCGTAGAACTGGATGATAATAACGTACCCGAAAACCTGTTGTGGGAATCAACCGATTCAGAAACTAAAGAGCAGGTTGCGGTAAAATCTATGATGCTTGCCCTGTGGGACCACAATTACAAAAACTCTTTGAGGATTGATCTCTGGACAAAGGATATGCCGGTAGATGAAATGAAAAGATTTTTTTATGAAACACTGCAAACCATGGGAGATAGCTTTCTGAAAGCGACCGGTGAGAAATTAATTGTAGAAGACCTGCGTGATTACTGTGCACATTTCGCAGATAAAATGGGGATTACACAACAATAAAAATGAGGATCCAGGGAATTTTAGGTGCAGTAATCATGGCTGCTGGTGGGCTATGCCCGTTAATCAGGGTGCCCATCATGGGCAACTGGAACTATTTTGATATTGATCAGACGCTGGCTACAGTATTCTATTGCCTGGTTACCATAGCGTTGATTGGGGCTTTACTCCAGAAAGCAGGGCTGATCCGTTTTGCCGGATGGGCTGGTATCGGGCTGGTGCTCATTACCCTGGCGGGGGTGTATTTTAAGTCTCATGATTATTTCAGCTTTGTGCATTTCAAAAAGGTCATCAACTTTGCGGCCGGTATGGTCAAATACAAATGGGGATGGCTCGTTATTTTTACGGGTACCTTATGCCTGATCAGCGTCAGGAAACCTAAAATATTTCAAACAGAACAGGCGCCAGTAATCTAGCGCCTGTTTCTAATTTAAGCCGCCCAGAGCTTTTCTCTTTTTCTTTCTTTTATACTGTGTGTGTTTTAGTGAGCCTTCTCCACTGATGATGCTGATATTACCGTCTGCCTCCAGGATAGCCAGTTTAACATCTCTGTAACGGTCTACTCCATGTTCCCGGCAGGCTTCCTGTAATTCTTCGTTGGTAATGTCCAGTGCACTTAACTTGTCAAAATCTAATTTCCCATCGTGGATCAGGATCTCTGGTTTTTGCAGGACCAGATCACGAAGGCGTTTGTTTTTGAACATGAACTTCTTTAAAATATAGTTGAGCAGGAACAATACCGCAGCGGCACAAAGACCTCCCAGTAAGCTTGAATCTGACCCGACCATTGCATTTTGAACCGCATTACTAATCAAAAGGATCAGTACTACATCAGTAGTATTTAGTTGCGAAAGTTCTTTCTTTCCCGTCAGACGGATGGCCACCAGCATAAATGCATATACAGCCAGGCTTCGCAGTGCAATATCTAAATAAGGGTTCATCGCTTCATGTTTTTGTACGCTGCCATATTTTATCATGGTAATACAATATTATTGATATTTAAATTACAAACGACGCTAATCAATTAAAAATAAGTGATTAAAAATTATCTTTGCCCCAAGATGCATTTATTAAACCAGGTAAAATACCTCATTAAAAAAGAAATACTGCTGGAGTGGCGATCAAAATATGCCATAAATGGTGTTTTATTGTATGTAGTCTCTTCGGTATTTGTATGTTTTCTGTCTTTTATTACCATCGACAACAAAATTACCTGGAATGCCTTATTTTGGATCATTATCCTTTTTTCTTCTATTAACGGTGTTTCCAAAGGGTTCTTACAGGAAACCAAGGGGCAGCAGCTGTACAGCTATATAGTGGCCAGCCCTATAGCTATTATCCTGGCCAAAACGATTTATAATATCTTGCTGATGCTGGTATTGACCACCATAGCACTGGCTGTGTATACCACCGTTTTTAGCTATGTACCTGTTGACTTTTTGATGTTCTATGTGGCTGTTGTATTGGGAAGTTTAAGTTTTTCTACCATTTTTACTATGGTTTCGGCTATTGCGAGTAAGGCTGGTAATGGTGGAATGCTAATGGCTATCCTGAGTTTTCCCGTCATCATTCCTGTACTTATTGTGTTGATCCGGCTGGCAAAGAATGCCATTGACGGGCTGGACAGGAGCGTGAGCCTGGATGAGATCGGCATCTTGCTGATGATTAATGTAATGGCCATTTGTGCATCTTTATTGTTATTTCCTTACCTTTGGCGCGATTAAATATGAACGGATTTATGTACAAAAGCTGGTGGAAGATCTTAGGATCTGTAATTGTTATATATACAACAGTGGCCGGTTTGCTGCTGGGTGTCCCCCATCTGCCGATTTTAAATGAGACCATCAGGAACCTCTATTTTCATGTGCCTATGTGGTTTGCCATGCTGACGCTTTTTTCTATCTCCGTTTTTTATAGCATCAAACATTTGCTGACCGGCGACCAGGCAGATGACCTGCGGGCGGTAGAGAGTGTTAATGTCGGTGTCGTTTTCAGTTTACTTGGATTGGTAACCGGCTCTCTTTGGGCCAAATATACCTGGGGCCAGTACTGGAGTTTTGACGTTAAACAGAATTTTACTGCTGTGGCCATCCTCTTGTATTTTGCCTATCTGATTTTAAGGAATGCGATTGATGAGCAGCAAAAAAGAGCAAAGATCTCCGCTATTTACAATATTTTCGCTTTTCCAATGATGATTGTTCTGATCCTGGTTCTGCCAAGGCTATCAGATTCCCTGCATCCGGGTAATGGCGGAAATCCGGGATTTAACAAGTATGATCTGGATGAAAGAATGCGGATGGTGTTGTATCCTGCCTTTATTGGCTGGTCTATCATCGCTTACTGGATTTATACCATCCGTTTCAGAATCCGTTCCATAGAAAACCAACAAAATTCATAACATGAAGAAGTTTATAGTGGCTTTAGCCCTTTTGTTCAGTTCGGTGCAGCTGTTTGCTCAGACAGATAGTGTAGAGATGGCTGATATGCTGCGGAGCAATGGAAAAATATACGTTGTCGTGCTCTGTATCGTGATTATCCTTGCTGGACTCTTGTTTTATCTGTTTTCGCTGGATCGCAGATTAAAAAAAATTGAAAAAAAATCTTCGGGTAAAAACTAATTTTAAACTGTTTAATGCCAGTTTTTGCTGCATTTTAGCTGTGGTGTTGTGCATACACTAAGTGGTTTTTTATTTGCATTAATCACTTTTTTTAATGCAATTTTGCACCAAAGAATAAGAACTTATTTCAAATTCATAAAAAACAAATAATGGCTAATACAGCAAACGAGACCAATTTTTTTACAGATGTTTGTAAAAATTTTGACAGTGCCGCGCAATTCACCTCCCATCCGGAAGGTTTACTTACCCAAATCAAAGCTTGTAACAGTGTGTATCGTTTCCAGTTTCCAATTCGCAGAGGAAACGGATTTGAAGTTATTGACGCCTGGCGTGTAGAGCACTCTCACCATATGAGCCCAACCAAAGGTGGTATCCGTTACAGTGATATGGTAAACGAGGATGAGGTAATGGCACTGGCGGCTTTAATGACCTACAAATGCGCCATCGTTAACGTACCTTTTGGAGGCGCAAAAGGAGGGATCAAAATTAACCCTAAAAACTACACTACAGGGGAACTGGAGAACATTACCCGTCGTTATACTACAGAATTAATTAAAAAGAACTTTATCGGTCCTGGTATTGATGTTCCTGCTCCTGATTATGGATCCGGTGAGCGCGAAATGAGCTGGATTGCAGATACCTATATGACCATGAACCCTGGACAGCTGGATGCCCTGGGTTGCGTTACCGGTAAGCCTATAGCCTTACACGGAATAAGAGGCCGTAAAGAGGCCACCGGCCGTGGTGTAGCTTATGCCGTAAGAGAATGCGTAAGTGTAGCTGAAGACATGAAGAAAATCGGTCTGAAAGCAGGCTTAGGCGATAAAAAAGTAATTATTCAGGGTTTAGGTAACGTAGGTTACCATTCAGGTAAATTTCTTGCAGAATTCGGTGCAACCATCGTTGGACTTTGTGAATTCGAAGGTGCCATCTACAACGAAAATGGAATAAACATTGACGAAGTATTTGCACATCGTAAGCTGACAGGATCCATCCTTGGTTTCCCTGGTGCCAAAGAATTTAAAAATTCAATGGAAGGCTTAGAACAACCTTGTGATATTTTAGTGCCTGCTGCTTTAGAAAACCAGATCACAGAAGAAAATATCAGAAATATCAAAGCTAAAATCATTGCTGAAGGCGCAAACGGACCAACTACTCCGGAAGCAGAAGCCATTTTTACTGAAATGGGCGGTATCATTATTCCAGATATGTATTGCAACGCTGGTGGTGTAACTGTATCTTACTTTGAATGGTTGAAAAACCTTTCTCACGTCGCTTTTGGACGTATGGAAAATCGTTATGCAGAAAATTCCAATGCCAACCTGATCAATACACTGGAAACATTAACCGGAAAAAGCATCCCTGCGGAACATCGTTCTATGCTGGTTAAAGGTGCTTCTGAGTTGGAACTGGTGAACTCAGGTTTGGAAGATACCATGATCCATTCTTACCATGAGATCAGAGAGACTTTAATGATCAAACCAGGTGTTCAAACCTTAAGAACAGCTGCTTTTGTTGGTTCAATCGACAAAATTGCTGTTTCTTATATGAATCTGGGTATCTGGCCATAATCGGGTCTTGAACCAATAGGAAAAGCCGCAACGGAACTTCGTTGTGGCTTTTTTATTACAGAGGAATGAAGATCTTTCTCTCTTCGCTTTCGTATATTTAAGAAAGATGATGATGAGATCGCACCTCCGTTTTGTGATAGTTGGCTTGCTTTTTTTTGTGGGCTGCACTTCAGTTAAACAAGATCTGGAAAGCCGCAACGGGTTTACCGTCCTTCCGGCACCTCAGAAAAATGAAAAGGTAGCCAATTTTGCCGGAGGTTGTTTTTGGGCAATGCAGGAGTGTATGCTGGAACTCAAAGGCGTACGTAAAGTGATTAGCGGATACGCCGGTGGCTGGACTAAAAACCCTGATTATACGGCCGTCTCTGCAAAAAACACCGGTCATGCAGAAAGCGTACAGGTCTATTACGATCCGGCTGTAATTAGTTATGAGCAATTGGTTTCGGCTTTTTTTTACGCCCATGATCCAACCCAGATCGACGGTCAGGGACCCGATCTGGGCTCAGATTATCGGTCCATTGTCTTTTACCGTTCCCCGCAAGAATACAAGATCGTCAGGGCTGTGATGGATAAGATAGAGCATAACCATTCGTATGCAGATCCATTGCTTACCGAATTAAAGCCATTTGAAGTATTTTATCCAGCAGAAACGGGGCACCAGGATTATTACAGAATACATTCCTGGGAGCCTTATATCCGCCGTGTTTCTAAACCTAAAGTCTTAAAAATGAGAAGTCATGTGTCCGCTCTGGTCCGGCCGGAATACCTTCATTAAAGCGACTCTGTTTTTTATTGTTTACTTTTTGTCAGAGAACTATCAATAAAATGTCATCAATTGGAATAGAGGGCTTTCCAAAGTAATTAGGCGGGTATATTTTTTATATTTGTGGTTATTCTTTTAACAGGTAAGTATCCATGAGAAAAAGTGCAATTATAGGCTTAATCACAATCGCAATTTGTGTGGGGTTTTTGGTGAGCTTAAATGCTGACACCAGTAATTATTCCACCTTTACAGAAGCCGCTAAAGATGCCAGAGAATTCCATGTAATGGGCTACTGGGAAAAAAACAAAGGCATGTATTATGATGCACAAAAAGATGCCAATCATTTTGCTTTTTATATGAAAGATTCTAAAGGACAGGTGAATAAAGTAGTATATAACGGCGCCAAACCCCAGGATTTCGAAAGATCAGAAAAACTTGTCCTCATCGGGGAAATGAAGAACGATACTTTTTACGCTTCTAAAATATTGATGAAATGTCCTTCCAAATACAATGATAACCTTGTGGAAGTGAAGCAGGACGGACAAGTAAAACAATACAACTAACACATTTAATGGATATACAATTTGTTGGAGAAAACCTCCTTCCCGGCAAGATCGGGCAATTTCTTATTGTTCTGGCGTTTTCAGCTTCTTTGCTTTCAGCATTATCTTATTTCTTCGCCGTAAAAAATAAAGAACCGGAAGAGCAAAAATCCTGGCAACGTTTAGGAAGGATTGCATTCTTCATCAACTGGCTAAGTGTTATCGGTATAGGTTCAACATTGTTCTACCTGATCCTGAACCATTTTAAT
>NZ_DATMRL010000172.1:0-9453 GCF_035566355.1 Pedobacter sp. | reverse complement strand
AAAGGGGGTAAGAAAAATACGCGTGCTTCTATTAGTGCCAGTGTATATTCCGGGGTGCAAACTATTGCAAAGAAACTGGATGTATTGGATGCGCAACAATGGAAAACCATAATGAGCCAATCTGGTTATTTGCCAAAAGAGGCTATAAATTTTCAAGGGACTGGTACAAACTGGCAGGATGAAGTTTACCGCACTGCCCCGTTAACCAAAGCTAATGTAGGCATTACCGGAGGTTCAGAAACGGCAACCTATAATGTATCTGCCGGTTACATCAACCAGGATGGTATTCTGATCAATTCGGGATATGAGGCTTACAATATCCGCAATAAAAATACTTTTTCTTTTTTCAATGACCATTTGCGTATTGGTAATACTTTATTGTTAACCACAGCAGAAAGACAGGATAATCATTTAACGATAACAGATCCTTTGCGTCAAAATCCCTTACTCGGTGTATTAGATCCTAATCAGCTTGGTGGCTATGCTGGTATTTTACCCTGGATGAAAAATATGGACAATCCGGTAGGTGCTTCGAGGTTGTTTGACAACAGATTAAACAAAACGGATATCTTATTAAATGCTTATGCAGAGGTAGACCTGGGTATTAAAGGGCTGAAATATAAGTTGAATTACGGTTACAACAGAAACAACGGCCGCAATTATAATTATAATGCACCCTATAATTTTGGATCTGGCGCGGTTCAATCTAAACTAAATGAGTCTGCTTATTTTAACAACCAGTGGTTATTGGAGCATACTTTACATTATGACAATACGATTGGTAAGCATACCATATCTGCTTTATTAGGTTACTCATCGCAGGAAAATTCTAACCGTTCTTTTGGAGCGGGACGAAGTGATATCCCCTTTGGAACCAATTCTATTGGTGCCGGATCGACCACACAACAGACAACCTCTGGAGATTTGCAGGAATATTCTCTTCTTTCTATGTTCTCGCGGGCAATGTACAGCTATGATTCCAGATATATGATGTCGGTATCTGTTAGACGTGATGGTTCGTCACGTTTTGCTGATGGACACCGTTACGGTGTATTTCCTTCAGTTTCCGTGGGCTGGAACATCATGAATGAGAAATTCTTTGCCAGTGCAAAAGATGCCGTTAATGAGTTGAAAATACGGGCAAGTTATGGTAAACTGGGTAACCAGGAAATTGGTAATTATGCTACGCAAAGCATCAGCAGCAGCGGGATCAATTATATAGAAGGTGGTAACTGGTGGATGGGAAGCAACACCGGAGTAACCTGGGTATCTCCAAAAGACCTGACCTGGGAAGAAACACATACTAAAAACTTAGGATTGGATGCCAGCTTCTTAAAAGGTAAATTATCTTTAACAGCAGATTATTATGTTCAGGAAACTAAAAATGTACTGTTGAGTATTTCTATGCCTGGTTCAACAGGGTTGAAAGGTAGCCCGACGATGAATGCCGGAACGATTCAGAATAAAGGTTTTGAGATGCTGTTGAACTATAAAAACAGTATTGGAGAGGTAAATTATTCTATTGGCGTAAATGCTTCTACTGTTAAAAACAAAATAACAGCGATTACTGTGGGTAGTGAAAAACAGGAGTTTGCTGGTTACAATCCTCAAGGTGAGGGAACCATTACCTGGGCGAAGCTTGGAGATCCGATTGGTGCATTTTACCTGATCAGGACCAATGGCATCTTTCAATCTGATGCGGAGGCGCAAGCTTATAAAACGCCGGCTGGAAAAGTGATTCAGCCAAATGCCAAGGCTGGTGATATCCGCTTTATTGATTTTAATGGTGACGGACAAATTACAGATGATGACCGTCAGTATGCAGGTAGTCCTTTCCCGGATTTTAATTATGGCATACGTGGTAGTGTAAACTATAAAGGTTTTGATCTGGGGATCTTCTTTGATGGTATGAAAGGCAATAAAATTTACAACTATACCAGGGCACGTATGGAATCTATGAATGAGTTTACCAATTTTGGTGCAAACGTGCTGAATGCCTGGACGGATCAGAACAGAAATACAGATGTTCCCCGCTTTACGCAACAAGATGAAAACAAGAACAGCCGCCGTGTGAGTGACCGCTGGCTGGAAGACGGTTCTTTTTTCCGCCTGAAAACATTAGAAATCGGTTATACTTTCGATAAGCCTTGGGTAAATAAAACCCACATGAAAAATTTCAGGCTTTTTGTCGCAACGGACAATTTGTTTATTGTAACCAAGTATAAAGGATACAGCCCGGACCTTGGACAGAATGATGATCAGAATGGTGGCGGTTCCAGCACCATGTCGAGAGGAACAGATCACGGACGTTTCCCTGCTGCAAGAACAATCACCGCAGGACTTCAGGCAAATTTCTAAGCATTAACAGGAACAATTAAAAGAATACATCATGAAAACAAATATATTGAAGCAACTATCGATGGTTGCAATACTTACAATCTCCTTGGGGGGATGCAAAAAAGATTTTCTGGATCATGTCAATCCAAATCAGGCGGTGGAGCAAACCTTTTGGACTTCTGAAGCCAATGCGCAATCTGCTATGGCAACGGTTTACTCTCCGATCCGTGGACAAATGTATGGCTATTTTGGGGGGTATACCGGATGGCATACCATGAACCGCGCAGATGATGTGTGGTTTATTTTAGGCGAGGAACTGCAAAATTGGGAGCCGGCTACTTATTCCAACACGGCAAATACTGCCGGAAGTGACTTTGACCAGATTTACCAGTGTATTAACCGGGCTAACGTAGTATTGAAGAACGTAAAGAATGTACCAATGAGTACAGATAAGATCAATTCGTTAATTGCTGAGGCCAGTTTTCTGAGAGGGTTCTCGTATTTCCTTTTGGCAAGCAATTTTGGTGATGTACCTTTACGTCTGATCCCTGCTTCTGAAAGCACAGAAGAAATTATGAAACCATCCTCTCCTGAGGAACAAATTTGGAAGCAGGTTGTAGAAGATTTCAAAGTAGCTAAAGAATATTTGCCAATTGTACGTCCTGCTGCTGAAGCAGGAAGGGTTACCAGGGGTGCAGCTATTGCTTATTTAGGTAAGACCTATAATTACATGAAGAAATATGCGGAAGCTGAAGCCGAATTGAGCACAATTATGAAAGCTCCTTATACTTATGATCTGGTGAATAAATTTGAAGATAATTTTACAGAGAATACAGAGCTGAACAAAGAATCTGTATTTGAAATTATGTACAATGGCAGCTTTGGTCAAGGTTCATGGGGTTCTGAAGAGGCAACAAGCACACAAGGTTTTGTGATCCCGAATTTTGTTGGCCCTCAGGGAACTGGCGGCTGGTTTAAGTGGATGCCTACGGCTTCTATTGTAAATGATTTTATGGCAGAACAAAGACCGGCGGGTTCAGATACCAAATTTGATAAACGGATGTATACCAGTTTTTTCTGGAAGTATTCTGACTTTGAAAATACAGTGGCTGACGGGGCCTGGTTTGGAAATCAGTCTTTTGATCAGATTTGGGAAGCGAGTGCAACCAAGCGCTTGAGAGGCGAGCCGGATTTTTCTACGATCAGTGGTAAAAAGGGTCGTTTCCTGATTAAAAAGTTTACCAATTTTTATAAAAATGTTGCTGATGCAAATAGTATGTACGATCAGCAAAATCAAAACAACAACCTTAGAGTGATGCGCTTTGCCGAAGTTTTATTGTTGCACGCAGAGGCGGCCATTAAGACAGGTAAATTGAGTGATGCAGCTAATGACCTGACACGTATCAGGGATCGGGCAGGTCTTGCAGCCAAAACATGGAGCGGTGTTGATGATCTATGGAAAGAGGTGATTCACCAGAATGAACTGGAGTTTTTCTTTGAAGGCCACCGTTTCTTTGACTTGAAACGTTTCTATACTTACGACCAAATGAAACAGATTCTGGTACAGAATAAGAAGCAGGGTGCTTCGAATTTTCTGCCTAAACATTTTTATCTGCCTATCCCGCAGACGGAGTTGAATACGAATACAGCTATTCAGCAACATCCACTGTGGAGATAATTTTAAAGCGAGGCAGGACAGCATTGGTGATGCTGGTCCTGCCACTAATGCTGTTGATGGCTTGTAAAAAGGATAAAGTAGCGGAATCTTCCAAAGAAGGGGTTTATGAGGCTTCATTGGAAAGCATGACGGAGAAGGGAAACTTACTTTTAAACTATGTTAAGGGGGATAAGGTTTATACTTTCAATTTTGAAACAGGAGTGGTAGAGATACCTGTGTTGTCCATTCTTACGATAGAAGATCATCCTGATCAGTGGGCAACAGTGGTGAATTTTGCAGATAAAAAGAGTCTTTCTGTTCCCTCTAAAGGAAATGCCCTTGATTTTATGGTTAAGAAGGTGACTTTAAATCCATCGGGTTACAATCCCTTGGCTGCAACAGTTGAGGTTTTTATGCCGGCCAGAGGTAGAATAAAGGTTGTCATACAAAGTAAAACAGGCAAGAACGGAACTATAGAACATCTGTTTACGGCTTCAAATAACAGACAAATTATTCCTGTGCTGGGATTGTACGCCAATTATAATAACCAGGTTGATCTGGTTTTTACAGACATGAATGGAAAGGAACGTGGTCGAACACAGGTTAATATACAAACAGCTCCTCTGAATGTGGGTGCTTTTCCAAGTTTTGAGATTATTACTGCTCAAAAAGGTCGTATGGAACCTGGATTGAACCTGGTGAGTTATCCCGGCGAAAGTGAATTGGATACTTCCTGTCCATACATGCTCGATGCTGATGGGGAGGTTCGCTGGATACTCTTACTGAAGCCATCGCCGGATCTTAAGCGCTTTGGGGAAGCCATTGGTTTTAAACGGATGAAGAATGGCAATTTCCTTTCTGGAGATAAAGATGCTTCACGTATTGTGGAGGTGGATATGCTGGGTAATCTTGTTCATCAGTGGGATTTGATTAAATTGGGTTATACCTTTCATCATGAGGTGACCGAGGCTTCCAACGGGAATTTTCTGATTACTGTTTCTAAATCTGATGCGCGATTAGTGAATGGAAAACCGAGAATCAATGACCATATCATTGAGGTGAATCCTGTATCTGGTACATTGGTGAAGGAATGGGATCTGGCCAATATGTTGGATACGTCCCGTTATGAGAGCCATAAAGATGTGTTACCTGGTGATATTATACAGACACCGAGTAACTGGGCACATAACAATTCAATAGCTGAACGTGGTGCCGATTTAATGGCAACCGTGCGCTTTCAGGGACTGATGTCTTTTAACAAGGATGGAAATGTAAAGTGGATCATTTCCCCTCACAAAAACTGGGGTACGGCCTATCAGAAATATCTGTTGTCTCCTGTGGATGAATCTGGCAGGGTTGTAACTGATCCTAAAGTAATTTCGGGGGAAGCAGGTGCCAGTGGATTTGATTGGGCATGGGGCCCGCATACACCGGTTTTAATGCCTAATGGTCATATTCTGGTTTTTGATAATGGTTATTATCGCCATTTTCAGCCAAACACGATGGTTGATGCAGACAGTTATAGCCGTATTGTGGAATATAAGGTGGATGAAGCTCAAAGAACAGTACAACAGGTTTGGTCTTATGGAAAGGAAAGGGGAGTGAAAAGTTTTGCTCCGGCTCTTTCTTCTATACAATTTTTGCCTCAAACAGGACATGTTTTGTATTGTCCTGGTATTGGAAATAAAACAAATAAGGGTGTTGGCGGAAGGATCGTTGAAATTGATCCGGCTACCAAGGAAGTAATTTATGAGCTGGAAATAACGGCTCCAAGTACTACTGCGTTTCACCGGGTAACCAGGATGGAAATTTATCCGGGTAATCTTTGAAATAGCGAAGAATTTACCTCTGAAATTTGGAAGTTTTGTTTGAATGGGCAGTCTTGGTTGGGCTGCCCTTTTTTTGTATTTTAATGGTAGGTTCATTTTAATATATTATTGTATCCTTTTATTTGCTGTTATTTTTATATAATTTCACTTGTAGATTGCAATAAAATGGAGTACAGAAAGTGTTCGGACCAGGAACTTATTGTGTTGTTAAGGCAACAGGATCACGGTTCATTTACCGAAATCTATAAGCGCTACTGGGCTGTTTTATTTCGTCATGCCAGGAAAATGCTGTTCGACGATGACGAGGCAGGCGACGTTGTTCAGGATATCTTTACACTTTTATGGACCAAATCGCTTGAGATTGAGATCAGTTCCAGCCTCTCTTCATATCTTTATTCTTCGGTAAGGCATAAAGTTTTTACCCGGATGAACAGGAGTAAACTTAAAGTTGCACATCTGGATTCACTGGAGGACTTTATTGAAAAGGGTGTTTATTCTACAGATGAATGGCTCCAGGAAAAAGAGCTGACGGCGAGTATTGAATCTGAAGTGGCGCGTTTGCCTCGAAAGATGAGGGAGATTTTTGAATTGAGCCGCAAAGAACATCTGTCTTATCAGCAAATTGCAGACAGGCTTCAGGTTACAGATCATACCGTTAGGAAGCAAATCAGCAATGCCCTTAAAGTACTTAAAACCAAGTTTGGTGTTTTCTTCAGTTTATTGATTTAAATTTTTTTAAAAAATCTTACACTCTGGCCTGAGCTATTGGTCTTATACATATCAGCCCCAATTAAAGCCGGTATGAAAGAGAACAAAGCAAAGGACTTAATAGAAAAATATCTGAATGGAACTGCAACCGAACAGGAGAAGGCAATATTAAATTCCTGGTACAATAACCGAAGCAATACCATGGCTGATGAGATGCCGGAGCCGGATTATGATTTATGGAACCGAAAAATTAGCAGTCAGCTTCCAAAGCCAGGCAGAATAATTTCGGGCTGGTTTAAATATAGTGCAGCGGCAGCAATACTGATTCTTGCGGGGACGGGTATCTTTTTTTATAAACAGTATGATAAGAAAAGAGATCAGAATGTTATAACTGCTGAGATGGATATTGCACCAGGCAAAAAATCAGCTACTTTGACATTGGCCAACGGGAAAAAAATCCGTTTGTCCGATGTAAATAATGGTTCACTTGCTAAAGAGGCTGGAGTGACGATTTCTAAAACAAAAGAAGGTGAGCTGGTTTATGAAATAGAAGATACAGATACACAAAGTAACCAAATGAACACCTTGACTACGGCTAAAGGTGAAACCTATAAGGTACGTTTGCCTGACGGTAGTTTGGTTTGGTTAAATGCTGCATCAAGTTTGATCTATCCTGCTTCGTTGAACAGGAATGGTATACGCAGGGTAGAGTTAAGGGGAGAGGGATATTTCGAAATTGCTAAGGATAAAAAGCATCCTTTTGTTGTTAAAACTTTACAGCAGGAAGTGACTGTACTGGGCACGCATTTCAATATCAGTGCTTACCCTGAAGAGTCGGTAACTTTAACAACTTTACTGGAAGGTTCTGTAAAGGTAGCCAGCAGTAAGAGCCAAAAGATATTGGTTCCAAACCAGCAATCGGCGACAAGTGGCAATGGCTTTTCTGTAAAAAATGTGGATACAGATGATGTGATTGCCTGGAAGAACGGGTTGTTCGTTTTTAATGATGAATCGCTCGAAAGTATTATGAGGGAAGTTTCCCGATGGTATGATATAGAAGTTATTTACCGCAACGTGGATAAGAATAAATTGTTTTTTGGAGGTATTTCGAGATATGACCATCTCTCTGGAATCTTAAAGAAATTAGAATTAACCGAAGGTGTGCACTTTAAGCTTGAAGGAAGGAGGATTATAGTAAGTAAATAACAAAACCAACGGTTAATAAAACCAGAAGTGCTTGAACACCCCTGGTTTAATTTTGCCGGTCATAACCAAATAGAACAGATTAGATAAGGCAAGGTGCTTAAAGATTCGAAGCCAAAGGCACAATGCATTAAACCTGCGAGAAAAGCTTGCGCTAAGCGCATTAGCTGGACTCGTGCTAAAACCAAACAAAACAAATGTATAAAAATTATACTAAAAGAATTGGTATGCCTAACCGGCATCTCCATAAAATATGGGCGATTATGCGGCTGACAACCCTGATATTATTAGTGTCCTTGATCCAGGTAAGCGCTTTTACACGTGCGCAAAATATTACCATTCAAAAGGAGAACATCAGTTTAAGGGATGTTTTTTTTCAGATCCGAAAACAAACGGGCTATATTGTTATGTCCCAGTCTGAACAGATCAATAAGAATAAACTGATCAGCTTAAATCTGAAAAATGCACCTCTGGAAGTTGCAATGACCAGGATTCTGCTGGGAGAGGATGTTACTTTTACCATTGAAGATAAATCAATTGTTCTTGCTCCAAAATCTTCTTTTATAGATAATTTGATGGGGATGCTAAGCGCTATTGACCTAAGAGGGAAGATTGTGGGTGAGGATTCTAAACCAATTCCGGGGGCTACTATTACTGTAAAGGGAACTAAAAAAAGTACAGTTAGTGATGCTGAGGGTTCGTTTGTGATCAATGCTGCTGTTAACGATATACTCGTGGTCAGGATCATGGGGTATGAGCCTAAAGAAGTTATCGTCACTTCTGAAGCAAGGATTACGGTTACTTTGAAGGAAGCAACGATGGAACTTGCTCAGGTTGTAGTTACTGCCCTTGGGATTAAAAGAGAGGAGAAATCATTGGGCTATGCCGTTCAAAAGGTTCCGGGAGCAAGTCTGACATCGGCAAAAGGGGTAAATATTGCTACTTCCTTAACCGGTAAGGTTGCAGGATTAAATATTCAGAACAGCACCGAGTTTGCGGCTTATCCAAGTGTTAAGCTTCGTGGTGCTGATGCATTGTTGGTGATAGATGGCGTTCCTTATTCGAGTTTGTCTCTGGATAATATTTCTCCGGATGATATAGAAAGTATTGATGTGCTTAAAGGGGCGACCGCTTCAGCTCTGTATGGGAACAGGGGTGGCAATGGGGCAATTATGATCACAACGAAAAGGGGAAATAAAGATGGTAGCCTGGATATTTCGGTGAACAGCAGCAGCATGTTCTCTTCTGGTTTTTTGGCATTCCCTAAAGTGCAGACCGGTTATAGTTCCGGAGGCGGAGGTAAGTACGGGGTTGGTGATTATGTATGGGGAGATAAACTGGATATTGGACGAATGGCTAAACAATATAACCCCAGTACTTATCAGTTTGAAAATATGCCGCTGGTTTCAAAAGGCGCAAACAATCTGGCAAATTTTCTGCAGCAGGGTGTTATCCTGAACAACAATGTGAGTATTACGCAAAGTGGAAAAAATGGTAGTTTAAGGGCTTCATTGACAGATGTATACAACCGTGGTCAATATCCGAACACCAAACTGAACAAAGTTATCGCGAGTATTTCTGGTGATATTAAAGCGGGTGACTTTACACTGGACGGTGGTTTTACATTTAACAAAAGGTTTTATCCAAATAATATTGGTGCCGGTTATGGTGCCGGGGGATACCTGTATAATCTGCTGATCTGGTCTGGTACAGAATATG
>NZ_DATMRL010000171.1:0-2831 GCF_035566355.1 Pedobacter sp. | reverse complement strand
CCAAGAGAATTGCCTGTTGGAAGGGAAGCCTGACTATAGATGCGGATGATCAGGGGACCCGGATAACAATTCTGATATGACAAAGGATCACTCATTTGAGTGGGCTTTGCTATGGATTAAATGATTAATTTAGAGAAATGAATCCAATCAGTATTATATTGTTTGAAGATAATGAACGGCTCAGGGAGTCTCTTGTTTACCTTTTAAACAATACCGATGGATTTAAGGTACTGGCAGATTATGGGCATTGCAATGATGCTGCATCTGCTGTTAAGGTGTATAAACCTGAAGTGGTATTGATGGATATTGATATGCCTGGGACAGATGGGATTAAGGGTGTGAAAATGATTAAGGAAGCCATGCCTTTAACCGCGGTTATTATGTTTACCGTTTTTGAAGATGATGACAAATTGTTTCAATGCCTTTGCAATGGTGCAAATGGCTATCTGTTAAAAAAGACAGCGCCGGGAAAACTTTTCGAGGCGATACAGGAGGTCATGGAGGGAGGAGCACCAATGTCGCCCTCTATTGCCCGTAAAGTTTTGAATAGCTTTAATCAGGGTAAGCCAAAAGAATATAATTTAACACCAAGAGAATTGGATGTGCTGCAATTGCTCATTAAAGGCTACAGTTCAAAAATGATTGCTGCCGAATTAATGATTTCTTTTGATACCGCCAGGTCTCATTTGAAAAACATTTATCTGAAGTTACATGTGAATTGTGGTAAACAGGCCATATCTAAAGTGCTTATCGAGCATATTCTTTAATGTATTTATATTACCCAAAGATGTGATTTCAGGGGCAGGTCAATTGCCGCAATTTTGAGGTGATTATTTGAACCTTAAATTATTTTCTTATGAAGAATTTTAATCATTTTTTATTTGTGATTACTGCAGTTGTGGTAGTTTTTACCTCTTGCAGCAAAGATGGGCCAATTGGTCCTGCCGGGCCAGCTGGCACCACGGGTGCTACGGGCGCAACTGGTGCGGTAGGCGCCACTGGGGCTGACGGTACTAAAATTTATTCAGGCACTGTTGTTCCTGCCGCGACATTAGGTGCCAATGGCGATTTTTATCTTAATACTGTCACGAGCATGCTCTATGGTCCCAAAACGGCTGCAGGCTGGGGTACAGCTACAAGCCTTATGGGTGCAGCTGGCGCTACTGGCGCTACGGGTGCTACCGGGGCAACGGGAGTGGCGGGTTCCAAAATTCTCAGTGGTACGGGCGTTCCGGCAGCTTCTGTTGGAAGTAATGGAGATTATTACCTGGACCCGGCCAATTATCTTTTTTATGGACCAAAAGCCAGCGGAGTATGGCCTGCACCTATTAATCTTAAAGGTGCAAAAGGCGATCCGGGGACAGCAAATGTGATCTACTCTGACTGGATAACCCCAAGTACTTACACCAAAACGACTGTTTTTGGAACTGTCTACTTTACTGCTGATATTGCTGCTTCCAAAGTTACTCAAGCCATATTAGATCAGGGTACAGTAATTGTTTATGGTAAACTGAACGGTTATAATCCTGTTATATGGCCAACAGATCAGGTTGCAAACCTGCCTATTTCCATTACTTATATGAGCGGTGCGGTGTCTAATATTGATGTCTGGTCTGCGTTGAACACAGTGGGAAGTATCCGTATTAGTCTGACCAGCTCAACAAATGCCTATAGTTCCATATCGAATGCCCATCAATTCAGGTATATCATTATCCCTGGAGGGGTACATACATTGTCAAATGTTAATTCTAAAAACTATGATGAGGTGAAACAGGTTCTGCACTTAAGAGATTAAAGTCACGGATCGCTCTTTATGGAGGTGAATTTTGTGAAAAATATGTTTTCTGATTTTGCTGAACCTTAAAGGTTCTGAGGCTCGATCTTGAAAACATATTTTTTTGGTGCAGACCTGGGGAGCATATAATCTTGTCTGGTGCAGAAAGAAAGTCTCCAGACTTTTATCCTCTGTTATGAAAATTGGTTGGTGAGCGGAGGGGAGAGCTAAGAAAGGGCTCCAGGAAGACTATAGAATGATGCACAATCGTTTTCGTAATGGTGAATTTTGAGGTTTAATATTTTCTCCTATTTAAATAGCTACTCGAATGACTGACGCTGTTATTTTTAGAGTAAGCATTTGTAATAAATAGTTAGCAATAATATTTTATTTGTTGCTTATTTTTAAGAATAAGGAAATTTTTACTTGACTATATATGTTGTTTGTGTTGTAAATGGTCAGATTATCAAACGTTTGCGTTAAGGTAAACTTGTGGAAGAAAACGAGTTTTAGTAGATTCATTAATTGCCTCCACTATACTGAATCAGGATAAGAAACTTGAACTGTTCGCTTGAGAAACAGATAAGGAGTTAAGCTGGGTAGTGGAGCTATAGATACAAATAAATTTTAGGTGAATAATGGAATATGCGGATTGGCGGATGCTAACCGCATTTCTTTTTTGGTATCTCACATATCTTCTACCATTGTAGTCACTTCTATTGAAACTAATGTTTCCTTATTTCTGTAATTCCCGATTTGATTTCTATTTTTGAAGCGCCTAATGAAAATTTGTTGCTTATGTTTTTCGCTCCAGACCTGCCTTTATGCTAAAAGATATTTACCGGGAAAAATCTCCATTAACAGACAAAGACTGCTTTTTAGTATTCGATCGTGTGAAATCATCCTTTACTTTTCCTGTACATGTCCATCCTGAATATGAATTGAATTTTGTGGAGGGGGCTGCAGGGGCGCAGCGGATCGTTGGTGATTCTGTGGAAACGATTGGTAGTAAAGACTTGGTTCTTATTGCCAATCCGGAATTAAAGCATGCCTGGAA
>NZ_DATMRL010000170.1:0-3566 GCF_035566355.1 Pedobacter sp. | reverse complement strand
GTATCCACGACAGGACCTTACAAGCACTAATGTTCAAACACCTGGGTTTTTCTGCAGAAGAAGCACAAAAGCAATTTGGCTTCCTGATGGATGCCTTTGAATATGGCGCGCCTCCTCACGGTGGTATTGCCTTCGGTTTTGACCGTTTATGCTCTATTTTTGCTGGTCTGGATAGCATCCGTGACGTCATTGCCTTCCCTAAGAATAACTCTGGAAGGGACGTGATGATTGACAGTCCTTCTACTATAGACGACAAGCAACTTACAGAACTTAAAATAAAATCGACTCTTTAAGAAGGGGCCAATCAGTATAAAAAAAAGGGAATCAAAATTTGATTCCCTTTTTTTTATACTAATAAGTCTCGCTGTCTGGCGGAATCCCATAATCTATAGCAGCAACTGCTTTCTCTTTTTTCTTTGTTTTACCAAACCAGCCCTTCACAGTGTTAAATATTGCCGATAAATGTTCTGCATCCAGGGTTTTCCCTACTTTGCTTGTAGCGAGCCCCACTAAGGCCTTTGTCAGGAAGCCCGAGCCCCTGAAAAGCGTGCTGTTCATTAAAACAGGCAGAACCATAGACATTAGTTTACTACTGATGTTCAATTTATCATCCATTTTTACAAAAGCAGAGGGCGTAGCATATTTTTTAATCAATGCCCCAAAAGTAAACTGCTTCAAATACAATCGAGTATCTTCTTTTAAAGCATCTCCCTGCATCTGATAAGCAGCCCTTAAAACCAGGATCTCCCGTTGCAGGTCTTCTATGTTCTGAATGTTATTTTTCCTCATCGTCCTTGTCTGCTAGTTTGTTAAAAAATTTGCGGATAGAAAAATTGATGATAGCCTTTTCAATATATTTATCCTTTGTAAAATAAACAATCACCGCAAGAAGAATATAAATCAGCGATACACAACCGAAACCTCGCGTATAACTGCCAAGCACATCAGAAAGAAACATAGCCAAAGTAACCGTTCCAAATAAGAAAGCCAGAACAAAGCAGATAATAACGGTTGTGGTGGTCACCAGATCAGCAAAGGTTCTGGAAACTTTCTCTACCATATATAATTTTGTATACTCGATACGGTTATCTATATAGCCCTTCGCATCTGAAATGATATCTTCAATATTTTTCTCTTTATTTTCCTGCATTACTTATAAGGTTATACAACGATTACTTTAATTTTTGAATTTAGGCATGCTCGGTTTCATCTGCATACTCTTCTTCCTGGTTAAATTTGCTTTTTACAGAACTCACCACTTTATCTTTAAGATTGGCTAGATTATTAATCTCATCTGCGGCTTTATCTTTTATAGAATCACCAAGATCTTTTAAAGACTGGCTTAATCTGTCACGTGTATCTGTTCCTTTTTCAGGAGCAAATAATAAACCCAAAGCTGCACCTGCAGCCAAACCGGCTAATAGCCCAATTAAAACTTTTGAATTATCGTTCATAACTTTTAAATTTTATTTAACACTTATATAACTCTGGATATTTCAGCCCGTTCCCTATTAAAACTCCTCTTCTGGAGGAATTGTTTTAATTCTTTCCAATCTTTCAGTTGCCAGAGCACTTGTTTCATAAATTTTTAGAAGCAAAATGAAATAAGACAACAACAACGGACCGAAAACAAGACCTAATATTCCAAATAATGGTATACCAATAACTACGCCAATTACGGTAATTATAGGATGAATATTTCCAACTTTCTTAGCAATCATAAACCGCAGCACGTTATCTATATTAATAATCACAACGAATCCAAAGATAAGCATGGCCCAGGCTTCAAAATTATGGCCGTTGGCCATCTGCATCAAGGCTGCCGGCACAAAGATGATAGGCGGGCCCAACACAGGGACAAAACAGATAAAAGCCGTGATTACCCCCCAAAATAACGGATCATTATAGCCCAGGACAAGAAATGATATGCTAAGCAATGAGCCCTGTACGATAGAGATCAAGCCTTGTCCAACGACATTTGCATAAGTAGTATTCCTCATTTCTTCCGCAAACCGATAGGCGTTTTGGGCCCTGAAAGGCGCATATTTAACAAGTGCATCTTCAAACGCTTCGTGTTCAATCAGCATAAAATAGAGCAAAAAATACATCAGAAGAAGACCAAACACAATATTAAATGCCCCGGATATCAAAGAAGGGAAGAGTTCGGTAGCCCAGGTTCCTGCTTTTCTAAGTCCTTCTTCCAGCAAGTTTTGCAAATCACGGCTCACATGGACCAGATTTTTAAACTTAAGCAGCATGTTCTGATAATACAGATGGTCGTTTTGCAATTCTGCAATTTTGGCAATAACCATATTGCTCAGCCCATAAAATGGCAGAATAATCACCACTACAGAAATAAACAGAAGTAAAATTGCTGTAAAACGTTTATTCCATTTTTTTCTGTTGACCAGATAAAGATAACCAGGACGCAGGATCGTATACATCACCAGCGTACTTAATATAGAGCCAAATATTCCTTGCAAAGAATAAGCGATCAAACAACCAAGCGCAATGATAATTACAAGGTTAATGTTATTTCGCTGTTTGTAGGAAAATAAGGACATCGGTTTTAAGTATCTAAATTAATGGCCTTCATCTTATTGTAAAGGGTTTTTCTATCAATGTTCAATAACTTTGCTGCCTTGGTCTTATTGAAATTTACCTCCCTCAAAACCTTTAATATAGCATCATATTCGGCCTCCTGTGCCGCATTTTTAAGGTCTTTAGGCTTCTCCGTCCTGTGAACGGTATATTCCAGTGCCGAGGCTTTTGCATAGGTAGAAATTTCCAACGGCAGGGCTTTTAGCTGGATGACCTGTCCTTCTGTCAGCAAAGTGGCTCTTCGCACTACATTTTTGAGTTCCCTTACATTCCCTGGCCAATTATAGGTCAGGAAACACTCCTCAACTTCTGTAGAAAACCCCTGAATATTCTTATTCAGCTCTCCATTGGCCATCTCCAAAAAATATTTTGCAAACACAAGGATGTCTTTTTCTCTTTTGCTAATCGGAGGTAAAGCAATAGAGAATTCGTTAAACCTGTGATACAGATCTTCCCTGAATTTTCCATTCTGTATGGCCACAGCAAGATTTTCATTGGTTGCAACAATGATCCGGACATCCAGATCAATTTCCTTTGTACTCCCTATCCTTTTAATTTTACGCTCCTGTACGGTTCTTAGTAGAGCAGCCTGTATATCGTAAGACAGATTTCCAACCTCATCCAGGAACAGTGTACCTCCATTTGCCATTTCAAAGTGGCCGATCTTTGTGTACAATGCCCCTGTAAATGACCCTTTTTCATGGCCAAAGAATTCACTTCCTGCCAATTCTTTTGTTAAAGAACCACAGTCCATGGCCACAAAGGGCTGATCTTTTCTTGGGCTGTTTAAATGAATTGCATGTGCCACAGATTCTTTACCAGTTCCACTTTCACCCGTTAAAATAACACTATATGAAGTAGGGGCAACCAGCAATATTTGTTTAACCAGCTCTTTTGAAGCCGCGCTCTGTCCGGTAATAAAATTGCCTGTGCTCTGTATAGACTTGACTGGTTTCTCTTTAACC
>NZ_DATMRL010000169.1:0-2758 GCF_035566355.1 Pedobacter sp. | reverse complement strand
CTTTTTCGAATTCCTGAGAACTGAAAAATGTAATCTCTTCACCCTGATTGATCAGCTCGGCGGCTAAACCCAGAGTCGGATTCATATGTCCATGGGAGGGCATGCTTAAAAATAAGACCTTTGACATGTTGATTCTTTTTTGTTTATCCAAAGTTACAATGGGGTAATGAACTAAAATATCTATATTCGTTTAAATAATAGTCCATATCCGTCTTTATGCATTTTGAATCTACCTCTACAACTGGTACCGGCTTATTAAAAGTTCTGTCTGCTGCTACAGGGAGCAAAGTGGTCAATGGAAAGTTAATATTGCCAGAAAATCTGGGCAAAGGGCATATAAAGTTCATTGAACTTGGTCCGCTGATGAGGATGACGATCCATCAATGTGAATTTAAGGAAGATCTGAGCCTTAACCGGATCGGATCTCTGCTAGAGAAAAACGAAATTACCTTTAGCTTTCGTAATGTGTTCTCTGAGGAGGATTTCAGACAATTGCCTTCTGTGCAGGTCTCTTCTTCTGATATGGATGTTGAAATCTTTATCCCTGCGGAGACTAAAATCAATGTGATCTTGATCAATATGCATGTTGATCTGCTAAAAGATCTGTTAAATGAGAATAAGGGAAATTTGTTGTTACATCATATGATTTCCGGGCATCAGCCCTTTTTATATGATGAAATTATTTCGCCGAAAATAAGATATGTAGCAAAAGAGATCGCGGAGGCAAATGGGCCAGTTCAGCTGAATGACTTTTTTTACAAGTTAAAGGCTCAGGAAATGATCTATTTATTTTTTGTTGAATTAATAAAAAGGGAGGAAGTAGCCAGTTACCCGCTGAACACAGCTGATGTTCGTATCATGTATGCCATTAGAGATAAAATTCTGCAGGATTTGACTGTCCCTCCGGTGATGGAGGAATTGATTCTTTTTTCGAATATGAGTGAGAGCAAGATGAATCGCTTGTTTAAACAGATCTTTGGAAACAGTATTTTTAATTATTACCAAAGATCAAGAATGAACGAAGCGGCCTATCTGATTAAAGAGCAAAAGCTTTCTGTTTCTGAGGTAGGTTACCGGATGGGCTTTACAAATTTGAGTCATTTTACCCGGTTATTTGAGAAACATATTGGCCTTAAACCCAAGAAATACTCCAGTTCTTCTATTTCATTTCATGGTATTCATTACAGTCATTGACCAGCATTTTTTCTTTACCGGTGGCCTCGGTTAGAAAACCTGTTTTTCCTTTGTTCCACCAAACAAGTTTACCATCGGAATATTTAGCACCGGAAGCAGAAATGACAAGTTTCATTTTGGTGATATCAGGCTTTTTGATATCGGTCTGTACCAGTGCAAATGGGTTCTTTTCATCAGTATTGTCATAGGAAACGCGAATCTCTTTGTTGTCTGCACATTTATAAAGCACATTGATTATCTTAGTGGTATCGGCTACTTTTGCACTGTCTACTGCAGTTTTATCTGTGTTCACTGAAGAAGTTGTATTGCTTTGTGTACAAGACAGCATAAACAGGCCCATGCAGGGTATGCATAAATGTATTGGCTTTAACATAATTTCTTAGTCTTTCTTAAATAACAATGTTGGAATGGCGCTTGTTTTAAAAAGCACCTGATAAATGCCGGCTTAAACCAGATATGGCTTATAATGGGTTCTATATGACTGCGCAGTGTTTGCAGTATAACTGCGCCATGAGTGCGCGTTTATTCTGGGAAAAGGCGCACTCATGGCGCACTCATATTAAACTAAAATACAACCTGCTAAGAGCCGGATTTCTAAATCGATTGCGTAATATTTTTAGAGGAATTGCCCTGGCGAAAGACAATTTGCAGCTGAATAGCCTATCTTTAGTTTAAAGGATCTATTATAACCTAAATATAAGAAAGCCGAACCAAATATGAAGAAGTATGTGTTTTTTCTCTGCTGCAGCTTCAGTATGCAGTTGTATGCCCAAACTCAGGAAGTCCATTTTTTGGATAAACGTGGAAACAAGAAAATTGACGTTGTAGTTGGAGGCCAATATTTCAGTAGTTTTATTTTTCCTTCCAGTTTAGAAAAACCAGTACTTTATCCTATTCAGGCGGCAAATGGAGCCGTGGTAACCCGGGGCTTTCCACTTGATAAAAGGGACGGAGAAAGAACAGATCATCCACATCATGTAGGCCTATGGTTTAATTACGAAAGTGTAAACGACCTTGATTTCTGGAACAATTCCTATAACATACCTGCAGAGAAAAAGAGTAAATACGGCTGGATCAGGAATGTGAAAGTATTGGAGCTGAGCAAAGGGAAATCTGCAGGCAAGCTGGTTTATACGGCCAATTGGGAAAAACAAGATGGTACTGTGCTGCTTATAGAAAAGACAGAACTGGTGTTTAGCGGCACAGAGAACAGCCGGACAATTGACAGGTATACGACTTTAACTGCGCAGCGGGATACGGTGCGTTTTAACGATGTTAAGGATGGTTTGCTGGGCATCCGGGTAACAAAAGAACTTGAACTTCCTTCAGATAAAACGGAGAAATTCAGTGATAGCCAGGGAAATGTCACAGAGGTTTCTCCAACAAAGAATGGTGCCAATGGAAACTACCTGACCAGTGCTGGTCAAACAGGGAATGCGGCTTGGGGCACACGGGGAAACTGGTGTTTGCTCTATGGTGTTAAAGATCGGGTTCCGGTATCTATTGCGATGATAGATCACCCTAAAAATCCGGGTTATCCTACGTATTGGCATGCAAGAGACTA
>NZ_DATMRL010000168.1:0-29907 GCF_035566355.1 Pedobacter sp. | reverse complement strand
TCCTGGCAGAGCAGGCTCCTAAAGTCACTGCAGCAAGCAGGCAAAGACTGTAAATCGGTTTCATCATAAGGCTTAAAGGCTATAGTTAAAATTAATCTTCTTATCTGCGATCTGGATAGTGAACTCCCCTGGCTCGGTTACTTTTTTGAGATCAGGCATCACTACAGCAAGATCTTCCGGGCTGATGTGGAAAGTTACCGTCTTGGTTTCGCCTGGTTTCAGGTCAATTTTATCAAAGGCTCTTAAACGTTTAGCATCCGGGCTAATTGGACTGGATACCAGTTGGGAGGTGTATAAGAGTACGCTTTCTTTACCGTTTACTTTACCACTGTTTGTGATGTCGACAGAAACGGTTAATTTCTCGCCAGCTTTAAGAATCTTACTGCTGAGTTTAATATCACTGTAGGTAAAAGTGGTGTAGCTTAAACCTTGCCCAAAAACATATTGAGGGTTGTAATCTGCATCGTAGTTATATACACCTTCGGTAGTAGAACGGGATTCCGATGGCTTGTGGTAATAGGTAAATAAGGCGTTAGGGTACTGAGGGTAGGTATAAGGTAATCTTCCTGAAGGATTTACATCGCCATATAAGATGTCTGCAAGGGCATCTCCGCCAAAGTTACCAGGTTGGTAGGTCTGTAGCACAGCAGCCATTTTGTTTTCAAATTTACTGATCACACGGGGTCTTCCTTCATTTAATACAAGAATGATCTTTTTACCGGTTGCAGCTAATTTCTGTGCCAGTTCTGTTTGAAGATCTGAGATATACAGATCATTTAAATTACCTGGAGTTTCTGTATAAGTGTTTTCTCCTAAACAAAGTACAATAACATCTGCATTTTTGGCTGCATTCACCGCTTCATCCATTTTGTCTACATATTCTTCATAATACTTGCCGTCCATTTTATAACTTACACCCGGTACATAGCTTACATTTTGCTGTCCGGCCTTGCGTTGAATGGCCTTTAAAATGGTGTTGTATTTTGCAGCGAATTCCTCTACTTTTTCACCTTGCCATGAATAGGTCCATGCACCATTAAGGGTTCTCATGGAATTGGCGTTTGGTCCGGTAACCAAAACTTTTAGAGATTTGCTTAATGGTAAGATCTGATCGGTGTTTTTTAGTAATGTAATTGACTCTGCTGCGGTGTTGTAAGCTGCTTTTTCGAAAGCAGGACTTCCGAACTTAGGGTAGTCTTTTGGATTGGTGGTCGGTTTTTCAAAAAGGTTGAGGTCATATTTTACCATCAGGATCCTTCTTACCGCATCATTGATCCGTTCTTCTTTGACCTGACCTTCTTTAACCAGCGCAATCAGGTCATCGCAAAAAGGCTCATAATTGTAGGCAATCATTGACATGTCTATACCGGCATTAATAGCAAGCCTAACCGCATCTTTGTTGTTTTTTGCGACATGATCTCTGGCGTACAGGTTTTCTATATCGCCCCAGTCTGTAACCACCAGGCCTTTAAAACCCAGTTCTTCTTTCAGCATTTTGGTCAGGATCTCATAATTGGCATGTACGGGTACGCCATTAATCAAACCGGAGTTGATCATGATGGTTTTTGCACCTGCATCAATGGCTGCTTTAAAGGGAGGAAGATGATATTCTCTCAGGGCCTGGTCTGAAATTACGGCAGGTGTTCTGTCCTTTCCGGAAATTGAAGACTGATAACCTAAAAAGTGCTTTACGGAGGTGGCTACGCGAAATGGATTGGAAACATCGTTGTTTTCTCCCTCAAATCCTTTGACCATGGCTTTGCCAAGTTCTCCAGCCAGGTAAGGGTCTTCTCCGAAAGTTTCCTGCTGACGCGGGAAACGGGGATCAGGTCCAAGATCCAGCTGTGGAGAAAAAGTCCATGGAATAGAACTTGCCCTGGTTTCGTAAGCAGAGATCTCTGCACCTTCACGCACAAGCTTACGGTTAAAGGTAGCTGCTTGTCCAATCTCCTGAGGGAACATGGTTGCTCCGGCAGTATAGGTTTCTCCGTGGATACCATCTATGCCGTAGATCACCGGAATACGGTTTTTACTGCTCATCGCTACTTTTTGGATTTTACCAATGATGTCATACCAAACAGCAGTTGTTCTTGCCCGGTTATTCGAGGTATTCAGTACAGAGCCAATTTTATATTGGACCAGCGCCTTTTCCATTTCCTTCTGATCGAGAGTAAAGGGCTCATAGCTGGTAAAGCGGTCTTTGCCTTTGCCAATCACATCCAGGGTGATCTGTGCCATTTGGCCCACTTTTTCTTCGAGGGTCATTTTTTTAAGCAAAGCCTCAACTTTAGCTTCCTTGCTGTTTTGTGCTTCAGCGGTAAAAACGCTGCAAAATAAGAGGATCGGAATTAAACTTTTCTTATGGTTCATAGTGTGTGTATATAACAAAGGCTGTCTACACAGCCTTTGTCGGGTAATTGATAATTATCTTACATTCGGATTCCTGTCCAGTTCTTCCTGTGGAATAGGGAAGAGCAGTTTGCCGGGAGTAACATTGTAATTCAGAGAGGCTCCGTTGCCATCTTTCTGTGCGTTCATTACAGCAACAGCACGATTGGTGCGCAGCAAATCGAACCACCTGTGTCCTTCGAAAGCAAGCTCCAGACGACGTTCTTTTTCTATGGCTAAACGCATAGACGCCTGGTCTGCAGCTGGGGTACCTGCAAGTTTAACCCTCGATCTGATTTGATCAACAATGGTTTTAGCGGATGACCATCCACCTGCACTAAGTTCATTCAGGGCTTCAGCTTTCAACAGCATAATGTCTGCGAGTCTGAGGATGTAACTGTCGGATTTGTCATCAGCTCTGTATTTGTTGATGAAAGGATAGCTTGTTTTTGACCAGTAACTATCTGTCCAGCCCTCTGCACTTACGTTCAGAAATGAAATGCTGGAGTTTTTACGCACGGCATCGCCTTCAGCATCAAATGCAGCCACAAGATCATTGGTTGGGGTATTGAACTTTTTCCATCCTAAACCAACGATCACACTCGGCATCCAGTTTCCATGAACACCTCCCCAGCCATCATATTGCATTTCCCAGATGGCTTCAGTATTGTTTTTGTGGTTGGAATCCCAAAGGTTATCGTAATTACTCATTAAAGAATAACCTCCGGAAATCACCAGGTCTGCATACTGCTGTACCTTAGCCCAGTTCGGCGTTGGCATGCTTGCATAAACTTTCGACAATAAGGCATTGGCAACACCTTTGGTTACGATTCCCTTGTTGGCGGCAGTTGAGGCTGCATTAGCAGCACCAAATTCCAAATCTTTGATGATTTGTGTGTAAATCTCATCAACTGACGCTTTTTTAGGATAGTATTCTGCATCTGTGCTCGGAAGAGCAAGAACCAATGGTACCGAGCCCCAGGTTCTCACCAGGTTAAAATACATATAGGCCCTCATGATGCTCGCCTCTGCAAGGATCTGTTGTCTTCTGTTATTCACGTCCAGTTTAGGATCGCTGATTTTTCCAACATTGTTCAGGATGATGTTACAGTCTTTGATATTACCATACAAACCATTCCAGTCTCTTTTAACGTTACCGTTTGTGGAGATGATGGTGAATTTGTCAATGGCGATATTATCGGCATTATCTCCTCCAGCATAGCAATTGTCTGCAGTTACATCTCCATTGGTCATGTAATCCCAGATGTGGTAATCGACATACATACCGGAATAAGCTCCTGCAATCAGTTTTTCTGCTGCTGCCGCATCGGCGAAAGCCTGATCAGGACCGACCTGTGTAATTGGGGTTTTGTCTAAGAAATCTTTTTTGCAGCTTCCAAGTGTCATGGCTAGTGTGCCTGCTGCGATCAATGAATATAATTTGAATTTCATGTTCTGTTTAAATTAAAAACCTACGTTAACACCAAATAAGAATGTTCTGGACTGAGGATACGTTCCATAGTCTACGCCCATTGAAGGACCGTTGGCATCATACTGATTGACTTCCGGATCAAATCCTTTGTACTTTGTAAAGGTGAGCAGATTATAGCTGGAAGCGTAAATCATCACTTTGCTCATTTTTAATTTGCCCAATGCCATTTGTCCAAAATTGTAAGACAGTGTGGCCGTTTTCAAACGCAGGTATGAACCGTTTTCTACAAACCGGCTTGACGTCTTGGTATTGTCGGTGTCGTCTTTAATGGCTTTAGGGATGTCGGTGTTCTTGTTTTGTGGTGTCCATCTGTTCAGAACAGTAGCCAATTGGTTTTTGGAGTCATTTAAACTCTCCAGTTCCATTCTGGACGCATTGTAAATGTCATTTCCTTGTACACCCTGGAATAAGAAGGTCAGACCAAAATTCCCATAAGTTAAGGTATTGTTTACACCATAAGTAAATTTAGGTTGTGCAGAACCAATAAAGGTACGGTCGGCTGCGGTAATCTGGTTGTCCCCATCCAGATCTTTGTAGGTTTCCATACCGGTCTCGGGGTTAACTCCTGTGGCAACATAACCATAGAAACTGCCCAATGGGCGGCCAACCTCTACTCTGATGGCATCGTCGCGCTGATAGATTCCGCCAAAGCTTATGGAACTCACTTTATCTCCAAGGCTGGTCACTTTGTTTCTGTTAAGAGAGAAGTTCAGGTCTGTATTCCAGGTGAATTTTTTCCCTTCAACGTTTTTTGTAGAAAGAACAAACTCAAGACCTTTGTTTTCTACTGCACCCACATTTTTTACAATCTTACCAAATCCAACACTGTTTGGAAGGGGTTGGTTGATCAGTAAATTATTTGTTTTTTTGAGGTAAGCATCGGCAGTAAAGGTGATGCGGCTGTTGAACATGCTCAGATCCAGACCAAGGTTGGTTTGGGTAGAAGCTTCCCATTGCAGCTGGTTGTTTGGCAATTGGCTAAGTGTATAATTTCCCTGAGCATCCGGCTGGTAAAGTTCCAGATATGGATAATCTCCAATACCTTCGTCATTACCAACTTTACCCCAGCTTGCACGTAGTTTTAAATCATTGATCGACTTGCTGTCTTTCAGGAAATTTTCTCCTGAGATTCTCCAGCCTACAGAAGCTGATGGGAAATAACCATATTTATTGTCTTTTCCGAAACGGGAAGATCCATCGGCACGGAAGTTTGAAGTAAATAAGTATTTGCTGTCATATGCATAGGTTACACGGGCAAGATAAGAACGTTTGGTCCATTGCGCTGCCGTTACAACTTGTGCCGGAACATTTGATCCGCGAGGCAACAATTGTTTATTAGGTCCCAGGAAATTGCTTTCTGAGTAAGGTGTGTACAAGTAATCTGAAGACTGCAGAGTCATACCGGCAGTTGCAGTGAAGGCATTCTTGTCTACGTTTTTAGCATAGCTCAAGATGTTTTCGTTTAGCCATACATGGTCTTTGGTCTTGTTGTTGTTGTATAAACCCTTCTGATCACGTCCGTAAGTGGTCATGTATGGATCTAAGAAATAAGTATAATAAGCATCTCTGTTGTTGGCACTGATGCTGGATTTGAAAGACAGGTCTTTTGTAAATTTGATCTCTGCAGCGAAAGAGCCCAGGAACCTTAATTCATTGGTATTGTTGTTGGCCGCGAAAGCTGCACCGTATGGGTTTTCAGACCCCGCTTTATAAGGATTGGATGCGTATGTGCCATCAGCATTATACACACCAATAGTTGGTGGAGTAGCCAATGCCGCGATAATTGTTCCACCTTTAGCGGCACCTGCATTGTCGGTAACATCAATTGAATTTTTTGAAGTTAAAGCTGCAGTTGCATATAATTTTAACCAGTTGGTTAGACTTTGAGAACCGTTGAAGTGCATGGTATATTTATCCAGTTTTGCCGGAGCAACGACCCCTTTATCCTGCTGATAGCCGGAAGAGAAAGAGTATTGACCACCTTTAATACCACCCGACAGCGATAGCTGGTAGTTGTTTTGAATACCTGTTCCAAAAGTTTTCTTTTGCCAGTCCGTATTTTCCTTACCTAGACCTTCTACACCATAGCCCAACTCTTCCATCAGAGCAACGTATTGATCTCTGTTTAAAACTTTTTCTTTTTTCCAAAGATTAGAGAAACCTGTAAATGCATTGAAACCGACAGCTAATTTCTGAGTGCCTTTTTTAGTGGTGATCAACACTACCCCATTTGCACCACTGGAACCATAGATGGCTGCTGCAGATGCATCCTTTAAGATGGTCATGCTTTCGATGTCATTTGGGTTGATGAAACTTGCATCACGCGAGGTTACTCCATCAATAACGTATAATGGACTGTTGGAGGCCAGGATAGACGTGTTACCACGTATGCTTACCGTAATGCCTGCGCCTGGTTTTCCAGATTGAGAACTCACCTGTACACCTGCTGCTTTACCTTGTATGGCTTGTACGGCGTTGGTGATGGGTTGATTCTCGATGTCTTTTGAAGAAACAGAGACAATTGCTGAGGTGAGATCTTTCTTGGTTTGTGTACCATAACCAACAACAACCACTTCATTGAGCTGGTTGTTGTCGTCCGCCAGAGTTACATTGAGCGTGGTTTTCCCGGCAATAGCCTGCTCTGCGGTTTTATAACCAATAAATGAAAAAGTAAGGGTACCATCGGCAGGTGCTTTTAAGAGAAAAGACCCATTAGCTCCCGTCATGGCTCCCTGCGAGGTGCCTTTGACTTTTACCGAAACACCAGGTAAAGGTAGACCTTTCTGGTCTCTGACTTCACCTTTTATGGTAATGTCCTGTGCCATCGCGATACCGAAAGAACACAAGAGAAAAACAATAAAAAGAGTAAACTTTTTTGTCATGATTTTTTGCTTTGTTTAAATTAAATTGATGGATAAAGTTAAGCTGACTTTAAGGTTAAATCCAAGTAAATTATAAAAAATATTTAATGTAATAGACTGATGGTTAGTTAGTTGTAATGATTTCGATACGCTTTAGTACCGTAGTTCAATAGCTTGCTTAACGGCTGATAAACAGTGCTTAAGATTACTTAACGGGGCGACTTACTTTGAGGGCACGATACGGTTCAATACCCTGTGTTTTTTCATCTGAAAAAAGACCTTTTTATAGGGAAAGGACAGAGGAATTCCTGTTGTTTTATGCACAAGCGATCATTACTTAATCTAAAACCAACTCGCTCCAGCCATTTTTATTGGTCTTTTTGAGTTTAGATTTTCGCTCTTCCATAACGGTTTTGATCCGGGTTCCATAGGTCCAGCAAGTACTTTGCCGGATATTCAGCAGTTCTGAAAGCTTGTGCGATGAAATTTTTCCTTTGGAAGAAAAGATCAGGAAGACCATATAAAATGCTTTGTTAATGGGGATCCTGGTGTTGTGAAAAATGGTGTAGGTGGTTACAGATTCTTCATAGCCACATTTGCTGCATCTGCGGCTGTAAGGAATATGGCCGGCATAGAAATGTGTGTTTTTACACTTGCGGCAAATATAACCGTTTTTCCATTTCAATTCTGCCAGAAAGAGGTTGCAGCTTTCCTTGTCCGGATAGATCCTGCTGAACTCTTCAAAGTCCACATCAGCAGACATGACTCTGTCTCGGGTTACTTTCTCTACATTGGTTTGTAGTTCCTGGTTATCTTGTTCCAGAAGAATGTTCATCCTGGTGATCTCTTCTGCCTGTTGGAGGAGCAAGTCATTGGCCTGCTGTAGTTCACTGTTTTTGGCTTCGATGATGAGAGACTTATGAAAAACTTCTTTGGTTCTGGCTTCTACCTGACGCTCCAGTTCCTGGTTCAGATTGTCTTTGAGTTTGGCATTGACTGCCATTTGTTTAATGATCTGTCTTTGGGCTTTGTCCTTTTTCTTTTTTAAGATGCTGACCTTGTCTCCGATAGCAAAGGAAAGGAACACCATTTCAAGAACAAAACAAAAGCTCAAACTATAGTAGCTGATCACCCCAAAATTGAGCCAGTCAAAATGAAGCATGATCAAGAGTTTCATAGTAAAGCCAAGAAATAGGAAGCCGTAGCCTAATACAAAGAATCTTGCCGGCAGGTAACCTTTACTATAAATGTAAATTCCGGTAAAGAAGGCTGCTGAAAGCGGGATGAACTCTATAAACTTATAGCTGAACAAATTTTGATTAAACAGAAGACTATACACGAAAAAAGCAATCCTTAATCCGATGATCCATAAAATAATCTGGTTTAACCGCGGAGCTTTGGCTTTTACATAAAGTAATGCACGTGTAAACAGCAACGCAAATATACTGGCTGCGCACAGGGCAAAGGCATAAGCAATTTGATTCCACCCGGGAGCATTTGGCCAGAGGTATTGGTAGGCTATACCATCATTGCTCATCTCGAACAGACCTACGCTTAAATTGTACAGGACATAGTACAGATATTGTTTTTGCCGGATGGCAATAAACATAATCAGATTATAGAAACTGAAAACCAGAATCATACCGTAAAATATGCCAAAGAAGAAATATTCATTCAGTGCATAAGCAATAAACCATTCTGCACTTCGGAGTACAATAATGGCGTCGGCAACCTGGGAAGACCTGATTTTGAAATAATAGGTTTGAACAAGATCGTTCTTATTGTCGATCAGGAGTTCAAAATTTTTATGCCGTAACACCCTTTGGCTGAATTTATAACGGTCTCCGAATATTTTCGTTTTATATGTTCCGTTGTCTTGCGGGATATAAGCGGTAATATGATCTATGGTTTGATCAAAAAACTCCAGTAAAAAGTATTTTTCTGCTTTACTATTGTGTTTGATCCGAATCCGAAACCAATAGGTTGTATTGAAGGATGTGGCTTGCGGCGTACTTGTCTTGCTGGGTTTAAATTGATTATGATATGTCTTGCTGCTGATTTGATCAAAACTGAGTTTTCCTCCGGGATCTTTCAGTACTTCAATCTGGTTGAATGAGAAAATCTGCTGGCTGACATTGTCATTGACCTCAACAGGGACTTGTGAAAAAGCCCTTAAGCAGATCAGCAGACTGAACAGAAATACAAACGCAGCAGATTTAAATATGGTAAGGTTTTTTAGCATTGGACATACAAAGGTATGATTATTTCCTGCTCATCAACTCATCCCAACTTACTTTACTCAGTTCTGCAATAATGCGATCAGTTGTCTTTTCATCCTCAGTAGTCATAGACACAAACACGGCTATAGCAAAATGTTTTCCATTGGGTAATGTGACGATTCCAATGTCGTTAGTGGCGGCGGTTAAGCCGGATGTATTGCTGCCTGAATTGCCTGTTTTATGTGCAACTTCCGTTGCCGGAGGGAGTAGCCCTTTGATCTTATTTGGTCCGGTGATCGTTTCGCTCATAACTTTCCAGAGGAAATTACGAGAAGATTTGGAAAGGATAGGTTTGGCATAAAATAAACCCAGGAGCTGGGTTGCCGAACGGGCGGTGGACCAATTGGTGAATTGCATTTGATCGTCCCGGTGCATTTGTTCTTCAGTTGCAGCAATGGCAACTTCAGATACACCGAGGCTACGGATATATTGTTGAACCTTAGCCGGTCCACCCATTAACCGGAATAGAATATCGCAGCCATTGTTGTCGCTTTGTGAAACAGTAAAACTTAACAATTCGCTTAAAGAGATTTTTACATTTCCTGCGGGGTATTTATCTCTTAAGGGACTCCATGTGTCGGGTAGAAGGTCTTGTTTCCGAACCAGGATTTTTTGATCGAGCTGAAGCTTCCCCTGGTCTACCTGATGAAGCACAGCCAGTGCCAAATGAAATTTATAAACACTCTGCATAGGCAGGTGTTTTGCACCATTAACAGTAACAGTGTCGCCGGTTTGAAGATCAAGTAAGGAGTAGCCTATGGTTGCTTTATGCGCTTTAATGAGCTCATTTAGCTTATTTCTAAAAACTGATTGTTGGGCAAAAAGCATTGTTGATATGCTGATCAGCACCAGGGTAAATGTAGTTTTTCTCAGGCTTTGTTTCATTCTTGCAAAGGACTGGTTAATTTTTTATTGTTTCTAATATTCCCCGTGTTTTTTTGTTTCTGAGGATCAGCATCCAGGCAAAACCAGCACCAGTTAAGGCCATAAGAGTTCCTACAAATACAGGTGAAGTGTAATCATATCCTGCAGCTAAGGGTAAGCCCCCTAGAAACGCACCCAGTGCGTTACCTATGTTAAAACTGGCCTGGCTAACAGATGCAGCCAGCATTTCGGATCCTTTTGCAGTATTGATCATCAGCATTTGAATAGGGGATGCCAGGGCGAAGGCTACTGCTCCCGTTATAAAAGTCATAACTAAAGAAAGAATCTGATTACCAGAAATATAGTGAACAATGACCAGGGTTGCGGCCATAATAAGCAACAGAACGACACTGGCATTGGCCGGAGAAAAGCGATCCGCAAGTTTACCTCCAGCGAGGTTTCCAACGAACATGCCCAATCCCGCAAGGACCAGTATATAAGTTATGGAATCTGCAGAAAAAGCTGAAACTTCGGTAAGCAGCGGAGCGATATAGCTGTACCAGGAGAAAAGACCACCTGTTCCAATGGCAATCATGAGGATGATCAGCCATGCTTCCGGACGTTTAAAAAATTCGAGTTCCTGTTTTAAATTTCTGTCTTTAGTTGCAGGCAAGGCCGGCAGCCATGCTTTCAAACTGAATAGGGTAATTAAACCAACAACAACGACGATCACAAATGTATACCGCCAGAGAAAATGGTGACCGATATAGGTGCCTAATGGTACTCCAGCTATATTGGCGATAGTTAAGCCAGCAAACATTAATGATACCGCCTGTGCCTCTTTTCCCTTTTCTGCGATTTTACTGGCCACAACAGAGCCAACACCAAAGAATGCACCATGAGGAAGTCCGGCAAGCAGCCGGGCAATAAATAGCGTGTGATAGCCAGGGGCAAAAGCAGAAAGCGCATTGAATGCTGTAAACATGATCATTAAAGCAATCAGGATTTTTTTGGGAGGATAACTTCCTGCAATAACAATAAGTAGCGGTGCGCCGATTACGACGCCCAGGGCGTAGGCCGAAATCAGGTGTCCGGCCTGAGGAATGGTTATGGAAAGATCTTTGGCGATGTCTGGAAGCAGACCCATCATCACGAATTCTGTGATGCCTATACCCAGACCGCCGAGCGTAAGCGTTAGTAGACTTTTTTTCATCAATATAAATTATTACTGTTGAAGCTATCATATGCGACCCGGTTTTATTCAGGTCGGTTTGCGTACTGCTGCACGCGAGGGTTTCATTTATGTTAGTGTAATAAATACACTCCGCAAAATTAAACATATTGCGACTGTTTATTGGTCGGATTTAGGTAAAAAAGGAAGATGGAAGAGTGAAACTTAATCGTTCAATTTATATAATTGAAAGGGGTTGTAACTATTGGTTTAGTTTGTACTCTAATGGATAACTAATCAAATGAATTAAACATAAATTTTAAAAAAAGGTGAAGAAATTATTACTCTCATTAACAATTTTGGCGGGCTTAGGCCTAACGGCTTCGGCACAAACCAGTCCAGTTAAATTTGGCATTAAAGCTGGTGCGGCATTTTCAAATCTTTCTTTTTCCAGTTCTGGCTTTAGTGAAACAGGCGACATTAGTACTTCATTTTATATTGGCGGTACTGTTGATATACCGGTAAGCGAAATGTTCTCTGTACAGCCTGGTCTATTGTATATTGGAAAAGGTACCAAACAAAGCGGCGATCTGGGCGATCTTGGTGATGGCTTTTCAGGTAAAGGAGAAGTTAAAATAAATCCGTTCTATTTGGAGGTTCCTGTAAACCTTGTGGCCAATTTTCAGGCTGGAAGTGGCAAATTTTTTATTGGTGCCGGGCCTTATTATGCTATTGGTTTAGGCGGAAAAGTTAAAGTTAAAGGATCTGTGGGATCTTCGTCTGCGGAAATTAAAGAAGATATTAAATATGGTGATGGGGAAGCATTTAAACGTGGCGATTTTGGTGTTAATCTTTTAACGGGCTACCAGTTAAGTAATGGGTTCAATATTCATGCGGGATATGGACTCGGATTAAGTAACGTTCTTAATGCTGACGGCGACGGGAAAGCGAAGAACAGGGTGATTTCTGTTGGTTTAGGCTATTCTTTCTAAACATCATTTTCTTTTTAAAGGCTTCCTCCTAAGAGGGGGCTTTTTTTATGGGAAATCAAAATAGGCCAGGGTTGTGAATTGTTTTTTGCTCCTATTGGCATCTGTAATAGTTAATGCCCCTTTTCTGAAGAGGCTAATGCCTTCCCAATTGTTCTTTTTTGGGTCAAAAGAGGTTACTGCCTTCCAATTGGTTTCTTTGTAATTTTCTAGGGTTACAATTCGCGCATAATAGGTGGTTTTCTCTCTCAAATAGTCTGGATTTTGGTTTAGGCTATCCCTTAAATCAGGAACTAGTCGTTTCAAATGCTCTTCCTGATGCCTTAAAATATCATTGTCCAGGTAGGCTTCATAATCTCCGTTATAGTAATAATTGATGCCATAAATCTTGCCTTTATCTGTGGCCTGAATATCTGTGATGCGGAAGGGAAGAAAAGGAACGCTAATGCGCTCTGGTACTTTTTTTAATGTAGTATCGATCAGGTAAGCCTGGCCGCCATTTTCCATCCCATTAAATTCATATATAGTGAGAAGCTTGTTTTGGGCGGGCAGGTAAGTTAGGCTTTCAAAACCAGCGTTTTTTATATAAGGGTATCTTTTTAATGAAGTGAAGTGTGATGGGTCTATAAAAATTTGCCCTGTTTTTTTATCGAGTTTACCTTTTAATATGAAACAGTAATCATACTTATCGTTGGTCTCTATGGATAGAAAGACCTGGTCCTTTAAAACAACAATGGCCTCAAATCCTTCATAATATGCTTTTACGGAATCAGGTAACTGATCCAGATTTCTGACTCTTATGATTTTAAATGCACTTAATGCGGTGTCTTTTCCATCTATTACGCGGCTTACACTGTCTATATTGAGGCTGTAAATGTTAAATGCGCTGTCCAGTTTGCTTTCTTTATGGCTTCCGTATTGGGGTAATAAGTACAGTCGGTTCTCGTACAATGACATTCCGGAAAATTCTTCATTGATGCTGTTGATCGCCTGTGGTAAGGGTATAACTTTATAATTTTTCTGTGCAGGAGATGATAATGCCAGTAAGGTAAGGGCTGTGAGGACTGGCCAGAATAAAAGCAGGGGACTTCTGTTCATATGCATGGATAAAGGTAGAGATTAATTCTTTGATTCTTAAAGTCGTTTAATTCAGCATATAGGGTTGGTTGAACAAGTCGGGGTCTACTTTTTCAAAATACAATTGCCGTATATTGATCTTTAGAATGTCGAGATCTTTTTTTGTGATGGGCAAGGCGGTACGGTAGATTTCTTCAGGAAGGTCACAGGTATTATAAGATTCAAAAATAAGGTTGAAATGTTCGGTCTCGTGATGTATGCCAGCCTGAACTAAAGAAATGTTTAATGCTTTATTGATCTTTTTTGTGATCTGTGCGGTTTTATAAAAGCCATAGATATGTTGATAGCTAAGAGATTTTGTGTTGATCACCAGTAGTTCTTTTCCGTAAAAATTCCACAGGGTAAGCCATCCAAAAAACATGCACCACAATGTACCCATGATGAGCAGGCCAAGAAGCCATTCCGCTATTGCGATCCCCATAATGATCAAGCCAATGAGTGTAAAAGAAACCATACCCGTTTTTCCAAGTATGGAAGCTTGATTTTCAATGGAAAGGCGGACATTAATGCCGTCATTGTTGATGTTTACTTTCAATGGATATATACTTCAGAGATTAAGTATATAACGCATAATATAGCAGGATATATATATGTTTTTTTGTTTCTTTACTTGTCCAATTCAAATGCAATATGACCTCAAAAAATACCGGTATACCTGTTCATAAACTTCAGGAAAGAACAGATAAAGGCATTATGATGAGTTATGTTTCTGCGGCAGCGGAACGCGGAAAAATACCTACCACAATGCACCGGGACGATCACTATATCTTTCTTTTCCAGGAGTCGGGAAAGAGTAAAATGATACTCGATTTTCAGGAGATTGAATTGAATGGGGCAGGTGTTTTCTATATTTTGCCTGCTCAGGCACATCAGATTCTTGAGTTTAATCAGACTTCGGGTTGGTTCCTGGCGGTAGATACATCTATGGTTGAAGTCAGATACAGGACCGTCTTTGAAGAGTTTATTGCTCAGCAAAGGCCAGTTAAGCCGGGAATTTCGGATCTGGGGCAAATCAAACAATGTGCGGAACTTCTTTATCTTTTTTTTATGCGGAAAGAACAATCTTTTGTAACTGATACCACCCTCCGGGCTTTAGTTTCCTCCTATGTGGGTATGATTGCTGAGATTTATCTTCTGGACGAACCTCAAAAAGGTATTCGTAATCTTCGTCCTCAGGTGATTACCCGCCAATTCAGGAAAATACTCCGGACCAATTTTAAATCGTTGAAAAAGCCATCTGACTATGCATCAGAACTATGTTTGTCTCTTTCTTATCTCAATGAGTGTGTGAAAGAAGAAACAGGAAGCCCGGTAAGCCACTGGGTGCATCAGGAAATTGTCCTGGAAGCGAAGCGTCTGCTTTGTTATAGCAGTGCCAATGTGAAACAAATTGCTTTTTCACTGGGATATGACGATCATACTTACTTCTCACGTCTTTTTACCAGATTGTCTGGCATGTCTCCATTGCAGTTCAGAAAGCTTTACCGCGAATAGTCCAATCTTAACCCGGGATATTCTATTGTTTGTAGCTATTTTTGGCGTTTTTTTGTGGTATAATTTACGGTAATGAATATTATAAAAAAGAAAGCAATGGATATGATGGAAAGAAAGCTTTCCAGAACGGGTCATGTACTGGAAGTCAGAGCATGGGATCCGGCAACGTTTTTTGAAATCGATTTACATCTGCCTGGCTTGAATATGGAAAAATGGCAGAGCGTTCAGCATATGAAGGTTAAAGTGGACGATTTTATATACCGGGATTATACCCCAGCTATGTGGGATGCCGAGACACACACTTGCACCTTACTGGTTAATTCGTCACATGACGGCCCTGGGAGTAAATGGGCTTCATCTTTGAAAAAGGGAGACACTATTTTATACCTTGGCGTAGGATCAACCTTGCATAAACCTCTTAAAGATAAACCTTTGCTTTGTCTGGGAGATAGCAGTAGTATAGGACACTTTCTCGCCTTACAGCAACTGGCTAAAGGTAAGACGGAAGTCTATGGTGCGGTAAGTTTTAATGAAACTAAACATATGGAGGCTTTTAAAGAATACTTTATAACGGGCCTGCAGCCGATTCTGGAAAAAAGCTGGGATATTTCATTGCTATCCTGGATTGATGAACAGCCTCTTGAAGATCATTGTATTTATATTACAGGACATATCCCTACTGTTACAGAGTTAAGGAGGTATATAAGAAAAAGAGAAGATTTTAGCGGAACAATTAAAGCTCAAGGTTTTTGGGCTTAGCTTGGGATTTCTTTGTAGAAAAGTTCTTGTAGTTTTTAAAAAACATGCAGGTACTTAAAAAATAAATTAAAAAGTATTCTTGTTTTTCGATTGTTATTTATTAAGTTTGGTCTTGCTAACCAAACCAAATGACTGCAACCATTGAAAAAGGACATCTTCTGAGGGCTGATATAATAAAGAAACTTTATTATAGAAGTCCGCTTTCTCTAACTGAACTCAGTAAACTGACAAAGAAGAGTTTGCCACTGGTGACTAAGGTGGTGAATGGATTGGTTCAGGATGGTTATGTATGCGAGCAGGGGCTTGCGCCTTCTACCGGAGGTAGAAGAGCCTCTTTATTTCTCCTCAATCCGGAGATGCAACGTTATATCGTTTCTGTTGCCATGGATCAGTTGACCGCCAGAATGGTGATCTATGATCTTTCTAATACTATTGTTCTTCCCATTAAAACACTTGAGCTTTCTATTACTGATGACCCGGATGCAGTGGATAAACTGGTTTCGTTTATTTATGAAAACATAGAGGCTTCAGGTATTGATAAAGAAAAGCTTCTGGGTATTGGCATTGGTATGCCAGGTTTTATCAGTGTAGAGGATGGAGTAAATCATTCTCATTTGAAAACCAAAGATGGTTCACACCTGGGGAAATACCTGACAGCTAAACTTGGTCTTCCTGTATTTATGGATAACGATTCCAGTTTGATTGCCATGGCTGAACTTAATTTTGGTGCAGCCGTTGGTAAAAGAGATGTAATGGTGGCCAACATAGGTTGGGGTACAGGCTTGGGGATGATTGTTAATGGTCAGCTCTACAGGGGAAGTAGCGGTTATGCCGGAGAGTTTAGCCATATTCCATTATCCAATACCAATAATCTATGTTCTTGCGGTAAAAGGGGATGTTTACAGGTGGAGACTTCTTTGCTTGTCATGACGCAGCGTGCCAAGGCTGAGATCGAAGCAGGTGCAGCAACAAGTATGCGGGAACTTTTTAAGGATCAGAGCAGGAATATCGGAGAACTCTTTCTGGAAGCCGCCAGCCAATATGATCCATTGGCGGTTTCTATTCTTTCAGACGCCGCTTTTCTTATTGGAAAAGGACTGGCTACCCTAATACATATTATGAATCCGGAATGCATTGTATTAAGTGGACGTGGTGCTATAGCGGGTAAAATTCTTTTACCACCTATTCAGCAGGCCATTAATGAGTTCTGTATTCCGAGAATAGCCGATCAAACTTCTATAGTGCTTTCAGAATTAGCGGCTGACGCAGAGTTATTGGCTTCAGCTAGTTTAGTGATTGAACACAGTCACTTTAACAATTAATGAGTACTGAATTTTAGCTTAAATACCACCAACAAATTATAACTAAATCGAATTATTAACCAAAAACTTAATCAACATGAAACAGATTTACTCCCGATGCTTAAGTATTTTATTGTTAAGTTTATTAACAATATCTGCTTATGCACAAAAGACGATATCGGGGACCGTTAAGGATGCTACAGGAACACCAATTCCAGCTGTAAGCATTCTGGTAAAAGGTACAAAAACTGGGGTGAGCACAGATGCGAATGGTAAATTTACCATTTCTGCTTCTGAAGGAAGTGTCTTGGTATTCCGTTATGTAGGATATAAAGCACAGGAAGCCGTTATAGGGGCTTCAACTTCTATTAATATTATTCTCCAGGACGACAACAACAACTTAAATGAGGTAGTGGTGACAGCCATGGGTATTAAACGCCAGGAAAAGTCCTTGGGTTATGCCGTGAGCACTGTAACTGCTAAACAGCTGACAGAGGCTGGTAATACTAACTTTGCATCCGCATTGTATGGTAAAGCAGCTGGTGTGAAAGTAACGACTGCTCCAGGTGGAGCAAGTAGTGCGGTAAACGTACAGATCAGGGGTATTAACTCTATTAGTAGTAACCAACAACCCCTATACGTCGTTGATGGTGTGATGATCCGGAATGATGCTCAGAATGGAGCGGATGGTGCGAACAATAATAATTACTGGGGCGATCAGCGTATTAGAGGAAATGGTATTTTGGATATCAATCCAGCGGATATCGAAAGTATGACCATATTAAAAGGAGCGAGTGCTTCGGCATTATATGGTTCTGATGCAGGGAGTGGTGTAGTTGTAATTACGACAAAGAAGGGATCAAAAAACAGAGGTTTAGGTATAGATTTTAACTATCAAGGCTCTGTTGATAAGGTTGCATTTCTTCCAAATTTTCAAAACGTATACGGACCTGGTTATGATAGAGCAACCAATTTAGCAAATACAGGCCGTGAAGATGGCTGGATTGCCGATGCAAGTTCTCCGACAGGTTTGAGACCTTATTTTAGAGCTTATGCGAACTTTGGACCGAAAATGGAAGGCCAGCAGGTAAAATGGTGGGATGGATCTATTCGTTCTTATTCTCCTCAACCAGATAATTACAAAGATGTATATCAAACAGGCTATACTTCCAACGCCAATGTTGCGATTTCCAATCAGACGGATGCGGTTAATTACCGTTTTTCAGCTTCTCGTCTAGATTATAAAGGAACCCAACCAGGAAATACAGGTTCTAAAAATTCTTTTAATTTGAATTCTACAGTAAAACTGTCTCCAAAAGTATCAACAGATCTTGTTGTTAGTTATGTAAACACACTTACACATAATAGACCCTATCAATTAGGACAGGTACTGGGCTCATTTGGTGGTTTCTTCAGTCGTGCAGAGGATATGAACCTAATGAAAGAAAAATTCCAGACTAGCAATGGTTATAAATATGCAACTTTTGATCAAACCACACGTCCAGAACCTTTTATTTATAATATCAGAGCGACGAACTTATTGGATTTTTACTGGCAACAGCTAAAAAATACTTATGATGAAAATGAAAATAGGTTGATCTCGAGCTTTACCTTAAATTATGATATTGTTAATCATTTGAAGTTCAGAGGACGTATTGGTAATGATTATACTGCTGCTAAAACTGAAAATCGTCAGTATAATGAATACCCTATAGCGTTGAACGGTAATACCAGTAGCGGAGGTTACACAACGACTCAAGGGCAATATGGGATTTTATACGGAGACGCTTTGTTGACATACTCCAATAAAATTGGTCACGATTTAAACGTATCTGTAAGTGGAGGTTACCAAGGTAGAAAAGAAACTTATAAAGATCTTAGTTCCAATACCAAAGATGGATTGGTATCGGAAAACTGGTTTTCTCTGAAGAATTCGTTTGGTATACAGGAGACAAATGAATCCAGAAAAGAGCAATTAAAGTACGCTTATTTGGGTATGTTAAACTTATCTTATAAAGATTATCTCTTCTTAGAAGGTACGATGCGTCAGGAATATGCTTCAACTCTTCCTCCAAAAAATAATAGTTATTCTTATTATTCTGTAAACGGAGGTTTTGTATTTAGTGACCTCTGGAAATTGCCTGAATTCTGGAATTATGGTAAATTAAGAGCGTCTTATGGTGTTGTTGGAAATCCTGCACCTATGTATAGAGCGAATATCGTATACACTCAAAACTCCCTTCAAACTATCAATGGATCTGTCCCTTCTATGACAACGGCTAGTGCCTATGGAAATGATAATTTATTGCCTGAGATGAAGCATGAAGCTGAATTTGGATTAGAAATGAGATTCTTAGGTGGACGTCTTGGCTTGGATATGAGTTACTACAATAACCGGGTAAAGAACCAGATTGTACCGCTTCAAGTAAGTTCTGCGGTTGGGGCACTAAGCCAAATCGTAAATGTGGGTGAAGTTGGAAGCAAGGGATTTGAACTGGCTTTAAATGCAACACCGGTAACAGTGGGTAAATTTCGTTGGGATACCCGTCTGAATTTTTCTATGAATAGGTCTCGCGTAATCTCTTTAATGGAGGGAATGTCGGAATTGAATTTCTATAGTTCTGACCAGGCAACAGCTAAAATTGTAGCCAAGGCAGGAGAAGAACTAGGCAATATTTATATCCGTCCAAGATTGACCGATTCAAAAGGTAATTATGTGATCAATGATGATGGTTTTTATGTAATGGACAATTCTACTTACGTAAAGGCTGGAAATATTATGCCTAAAGCAGTTGGTGGTTTCTCTAATACCATAAGCTATGGTAATTTCGCTTTGGATTTCACAATTGATGGTAGATTTGGAGGAAAAATGGTAGCGCCTAACCTTAAATTCATGCGTGGTGCTGGTATGCTTCAAAACTCTATGCAGTACAGGGATGCTGCTAGCGGTGGTATAACTTATACAAGTAATGGAAAAACCTATAATGACGGTGTATTGCTTCCGGGTGTTAATCAGACGACAGGACAGCCAAATGCTAAAATTATTTCAGCTGCCGACTATTATTTGACTACATATAATTGGGGTGAAGGATCTTTAACTGAAGGTGAAATTTTCGACAACAGTTATATTAAAATGAGAGAAGCAGTATTGAGTTATAAAATCCCAGCTTCTTTCACCAGTAAATTAAAAATAAGCAATCTGAAATTTTCACTTGTTGGACGTAACCTGTTTTACATCTGGCGCAACCTGAAAGATTTAGATCCTGAAGCGCCATTAGGTAACATGTGGTGGTCGCAGGGAGTAGATGTAGGCTCAACTGCTGCATCAAGAAGTTTTGGTTTTTCTTTGAGCGCGAATTTTTAATCGCATTAATTAGGACATATTATGAAAAAGTTAATTATAAATATAGGTATCTTTTTAGTAGCAGCTACCACATTAGTGAGTTGCAAAAAGGAGGTTGGAGATAAATATTACGATCCCGAAAAGGCACTAACTGCTAGTCCTGCCGGTCTTTTTACCGGGATGTTAAATAATGATCGGATTGCATCCAAATATTGGAATGTGCGTACTTTTCTTTGCCAGATGCCTGGTGTATATGCGCAAACTTCTTATTTTTCCAATGGCAATACTGCTTATCAACAAAGCGATAGCTATTCACAGAATTACTGGGACGATTTTTATTCAACCGGAGGAAATGGAAGTGCATGTATGGCGCAATATCGTGCAATGGAGGTGAGCTATAATAAGCTTTCTACTGCTGATAAAAATACACAGCAAATTATTATGCAGGCAGCTAAGGTGGTGTTAATCGAACAGGCTGCAAAAATGGTGGATCTTTGGGGAGATATTCCTTATTCTGAAGCGGGATCTTTAGAAACAGGAAGCATGATTAAAAATCCAAAGTTTGATGATCAAAAGGCACTGTATGCGAGCTTTATCAACGATTTGACCACAGCGGCAGCTTTTTTCAAAGCAAATCCTACAAATAAGGATTTTTCAAAAGCCGATATTCTTTTAAAAGGTAATGTAGATCTTTGGGCTCGTTACGCAAACTCACTAAAATTAAGATTGTTGATGCGTACTTCTAAAGTGGATGAAACTAATGCAAGAACTGCTGTATTGGCTATGCTAAATAATCCAGCAACGTATCCTTTGGCTGATGGTGGAAATACCGGATCTTATAGTCCAGCCGCTTCTGATATCTTACTTCAACCCTTAACCAATAGCACTAGTGATTTAAGCGCTGCCTTCACCGAAGGTAGCTGGTATGCTACAGATTATATGTTGAATACAGTAATGCTTAAGGCCAATGATCCACGTATTCCTGTTATTTATGATAAATATGGCAGGACTGTCAAAATCAGCGGTAAAGATGTTTTTGTTCCTAACAAGGACTATAAAGCCATGCCGATTACATTTACTTCTTCTGAGCAAGAGACAAATTATCCTGACTATTCGGTGCTTGATTCAGCAACATTTCTTTTTAATCAAAAATTGCCGGGTATTGTAATAACAGCTTCAGAAGTAAATTTACTGAAAGCTGAGGCCTACGAAAGATGGGGAAGTACATCTGATGCGAAAACAGCCTACGACAATGCTTTGAAACAATCTGTTGCATTTTATTATTATCTAAACAATTTAAATCAGGGTGGTGGTTATGTAAATCTTCCTGCTCCGGAAACTTCTCTGGTAGATGCTTGGGTAAATTCATCAACAGCTACTTATACAGGTTCTTCTCAGGAAAAATTAACTAAAATTTATACTCAGAAGTGGGCGCATTTGGGTGTGCTTCAATCTATGGAAGCTTGGTCTGAATACAGAAGAACAGGAATTCCTGCACTAACTTTTCCATCAAACGGTAAGTTATCTGGCTATGAGACTCCTCCAACGAGATTAATTTACCCTGCAAAGGAGAAAACATTAAATGCAGCTAATTATCAAGCTGTTCAAGCGAAAGATACTCGTAAAACAAAAATATTCTGGCAGCCTTAATGGGGTAAATTAATGACGGAAAGATAAATTCATATACTGTCCCGGTTACCTTTGTAGCCGGGACATTTTTATAAACAAAAAGGATGAAAAAAGAAATTATACTGATCACCTTGCTGGTCTTTGGATTAGGCAAGTTAAAGGCACAGGAAAATGGTGTCCATCACCAATCTACTATTTATGAATGGCCAACAGACCCACAGGTTAAACAAAAGCTGGACAACTGGCAGGATAAAAAATTCGGAATGATTGTTCACTGGGGCCTGTATGCCGTTCCTGGAATCATTGAATCCTGGTCCATTTGCTCTGAAGACTGGATAGACAGGGACAGTACGGTTACTTATGATGACTATAAGAAATGGTATTGGGGTTTAAGTAAAGAGTTTAATCCTGTGAAATTCAATCCTGAACAGTGGGCAAAAGCTGGGAAAAGTGCTGGGATGAAATACCTGGTATTTACGACTAAACATCATGATGGTTTTGCTATGTTTGATACTAAGGAATCAAATTTCAGTATAGCTAAAGGTCCATTTGCAGGAAATCCAAAGGCAGATGTAGCGAAATATGTTTTTGATGCTTTTAGAAAACAGGGCTTTATGATCGGTGCCTATTATTCCAAACCAGACTGGCACTCACAATATTACTGGTGGTCTAAATATGCTACTCCCGATCGGAATAATAATTATGATATTAAAAAGAATCCATGGAGATGGAACCAGTTTAAAAAATTTGCTTATAACCAGATTGGTGAGCTGATGCACAACTACGGAAGTATCGATATTTTGTGGCTGGATGGTGGTTGGGTGAGACCATTGGAAACGGTTAACGAAGAAGTATTATCCTGGGGAGCAAAAATTCCAAATTGGAGCCAGGATATTGATATGCCTAAAATTGCCCAAATGGCTAGAGAAGCCCAACCAGGACTTTTGATGGTAGACAGAACTGTACATGGTCCATATGAGAACTATCAAACCCCGGAACAAAAGATACCTGACACTCAATTGAACCATCCATGGGAAAGTTGCATGACCTTAGGTGGTGCCTGGGGATTTGTTCCTAAAGATCAGTATAAACCTGCAGGTGAAGTTGTGCATAAGTTGGTGGAAATTGTAGCCAAAGGAGGAAGTTTGTTGTTGGGCATTGGACCAAGGCCAGACGGTACATTACCTGAGGACGTTATAACAAAACTTAATGACATTGGTAAATGGACATCTGTAAATGGTAAGGCTATTTATAATACCAGGATTACTAAAAACTATCATAGTGGACAAACCTGGTTTACGCAAAGTAAAGATGGTAAAACCCTGTATGCAATTTATTGCATCAAAGAAGGAGAGAAACTACCTAATGAAATTAGCTGGACAGGTAATTTACCTAAAAAGGGAACTTCAGTCTCATTAATATCTAATGGTAAGAAATTAAAATGGAAAGAATCTGATGGAGGAATAAAACTGTCGCTACCAGAAAGTCTTGCGAAACAGGACTCCGGCATTGCCCTGGCCTTCGAATTCAGTCCTGCCACTTTATAATTAAAACATCTGAAATGAGATTTACGAATTACAGGATGAATAAGGTCGTATTTATTCCATGTTTGTTGTTGCTGCTTAGTCAGGTTGTATGGACTAAAGATGCGAAGGGGCAATCTAAGCCTGACCAACCTTTGTATAAAAATCCCAAGGCCGATATTGATTCGAGGATTAGAGATCTGCTTTCCAGGATGACACCAGAAGAGAAATTCTGGCAGATGTTTATGATTCCGGGTGATTTGGACGGCGTTGACAAGAACCGCTATAAAAATGGAATATTCGGGCTACAGGTAAGTGCTGCTTCTCAAGGTGGTGGTGGTGCCGGTCAAATGCTGACCTATAATACTCAGGAAAATGCTTATTCCCTGGCAAAAAAAGTAAATTCGATACAGAAATACTTTATAAACGAGACACGTTTAGGTATTCCTATTATAGCCTTTGATGAAGCGCTTCATGGTCTGGTTAGGCAAGGCGCTACTGCCTTTCCGCAGGCGATTGGCCTTGCAGCTACTTTTGATACGAAGATGATGGGGCAGGTTGCAAATGCGATTGCACAAGAAGCAAGGCTGAGGGGAATCCGGGACATTTTAACCCCGGTGGTCAACATTGCATCAGATGTTCGCTGGGGTCGTACTGAAGAGACATATGGAGAAGATCCTTTCCTTTCTTCGCAGATGGGACTGGCTTTTGTAAGTGCCTTTGAAAAACAAAATATTATTACTACGCCCAAGCATTTTGTAGCAAATGTTGGCGACGGAGGGCGTGACAGCTATCCCATTCATTATAATGAGCGCTTGCTGGAGGAGATCTATTTTCCTCCATTCAAAACGGCTATACAGCAAGGGAAAAGCCGCTCTTTAATGACGGCTTATAATACTGTGGATGGGGTTCCATCCACATCCAATGCTTACTTGTTAAGTCAGAAGCTGAAAAGAGAATGGGGATTTAAAGGCTTTGTGATCTCGGATGCCGGAGCGGTTGGTGGATCAAACGTATTGCATTATACTTCCTCTGGTTATACGGATGCAACAAGACAGGCCATTATTGCTGGCCTTGACGTCATTTTTCAAACCGACTATGATCATTATAAACTGTTTATTCCGCCTTTTCTGGATGGATCCATTCCACAGGCCAGAATTGATGATGCCGTTTCCCGTGTGCTTAGGGCAAAATTTGAACTGGGTCTTTTTGAACATCCTTATGTTTCTGAAAAGGAGGCTCAAAAGGCGATTGACGATAAAAGTCATAAAGCAATTGCCAGACAGGCGGCTCTGGAATCCTTTGTGCTCTTAAAAAATGAAAGATCTGTATTACCGTTTAAAAATATCAGCAATATACTTTTACTTGGGGAAGATGCTGTTGAATCTCGTTTAGGTGGATATAGCGGTGCCGGGAATGGAAAAATAAGTATCCTGGATGGGTTAAAAAAACGTGCAGGTGATCAGATAAAAGTGACTTATAGCAAAGGCAGCAGCCGGGATCCAATAAATTATTTACCTATAGACAAGAAGTTTTTAAAAGCAGATACAGCAAATGGGCTAAATGCCCAATATTTCGGAAATTTAACACTAAGTGGTGCCCCCGTTTTTAGCAGGCTTGATCAGGGTGTTAATTTTAACTGGACACTTTCTTCTCCAGACGAGCGTCTTGCCAAAGACCAGTATTCCGTTAGGTGGCAGGGAGATATTACTGCACCATCGACGGGAACTTATCAGATTGGTTTGGAGGGAAATGATGGTTACCGTTTATATCTTGGTGATCAATTGCTGATTGATCAGTGGGAGAAAAGGTCCTATCATACACAATTGGTATCCTTTGCATTTGAGCAAAACAAAGCTTACCCTATTCGTATTGAATTTAAAGAACCGAAAGGCAATGCCCATATCAAATTGATCTGGAATTATGGGGTGCCAGACCGAAAGAAAGAAGAGTTGGAGGAAGCGGTTAAACTGGCCGCCCAGGCAGATGTTATTGTGATTGCTGCCGGGATTAAAGAAGGTGAATTCCAGGACCGTGCTATGTTGAGTTTGCCTGGTAATCAGGAGGCTCTGATTAAAGCGATGGAAAAGACAGGAAAGCCAGTTGTTGTTTTACTGGTTGGCGGGAGCGCCATTACCATGAACAATTGGCGGGATGATGTGAGTGCTGTAGTTAACATATGGTATCCAGGTGAAGAAGGAGGAAATGCAGTTGCAGAAATGTTATTTGGAGATTACAATCCTTCAGGACGTTTGCCAATTACTTATCCTGTTCATGAAGCACAACTGCCCTTAGTTTATAACCATAAGCCAACCGGACGCGGAGATGATTACAATAATTTAAGCGGTGAGCCTCTTTTTCCATTTGGTTTTGGGTTAAGTTATAGTCAGTTTGATTATAGCGATTTGAAACTGAGTAAAAAGGAAATCCTCAAAAATGAACAGTGTATTGCGAGTTTTACTTTAAAAAATACAGGAGCATATGATGGAGAGGAGGTGGTACAGTTATACATCAGAGACTTGCTTTCTACTGTAGCCAGACCTGTCCTGGAATTAAAAGGTTTCAAAAGGGTGCCTCTGAAAGCTGGAGAATCGAAGACAATAACTTTTGATATCACTCCAGATATGCTGGAAATGCTAAATGCGGATATGAAAAAGACAATAGAAGCGGGTGATTTTAGAATAATGATCGGATCTTCGAGCCGGGAGTTATCATTAAAAGATACTTTGACAATTTTAGATAAATAACTATAAAAACCAATAAAGCCGGGACGTAAAATCTTCTCGTTAAATATTATGCTAATGAAAACAACCAAATTGAACAAATTCTCTGTAATGCTTTTGCTCTTGCTGGCAGGTAAAGGCCAGGCGCAAACTATTCAAAATCAAAAAATGCAATGGTTTGAAGATGCTAAGCTCGGTATATTTATACACTGGGGAATTTACTCTGTAAATGGCATTTCAGAATCCTGGTCATTTTTCAATAATTATACGAACCATGATCTGTACATGAAACAACTGCAAGGTTTCAATGCTTCGAAATATAACCCCGTAGCGTGGGTGGACCTGATCAAGGAAAGTGGTGCAAAATATGCGGTTATAACGTCAAAACATCATGATGGCGTTTCTCTTTGGGATACCAAGGCACCTAAAGCCATCAGTACTCTAAATCAGAGTGCGGCCAAGAGTGATGTATTGTCTCCTTTTGTTGCGGCACTGAAGAAATCGGGATTGAGAACTGGTATTTACTATTCTTTACCTGACTGGAGTTATCCGGATTATGATGGCTTTACCCGCGACCGGAAACGCTATAGTTTGAAAGAAGAGCCTAAGCGCTGGAAAACATTTTTAAGCTATCAGCAGCAACAACTTAAGGAACTATCTGTAAAATATAACCCGGATTTATTGTGGTTTGATGGGAACTGGGAGCATAATGATGCAGAATGGGAAGCACCTGTAATCAAGCAATCTCTTGAAAAATACAACCCGAACATTATTATTAATTCCCGTTTGGATGGTCATGGAGATTATGAAACGCCTGAGCAGGGAATTCCAGTGCTGAAACCTGAATCAAAATATTGGGAACTGTGTTATACGATGAATGACTCCTGGGGTTATCAACCTTTTGATACCAAATATAAATCTTCTAATATGATCATCCGCACTTTGGTCGATTGCATTAGTATGGGAGGAAATTTATTGCTGGACATTGGTCCGGAAGCGGACGGATCAATTGCTCCGGAACAGGTGGCTATTTTAAAAGGACTTGGACGCTGGACAAAGAAACATGCAGAAGCCATTTATGGCACCCAGACCGGTATACCTGCAGGACATGTAAACGCTAAAACGGCTTTGTCTAAAGATAAAAAGACGTTATTTCTGTACTTAGATTATAAAGATCAAACAGGAATTGCACTCAAGGGTGTTTCGTCGGACATAGAAAGAGCAGATGTAGTTGGTTACCAAGGTAAAGGATTGAACTTCAGTAAGCCCGCAACCGGAGCTTATGTTTTGCAGATTGCTCCAGAAGCTTTTGATAAAGACGTGACTGTAGTTAGGATTCAATTTAAAGAGCCATTAAAATTGACAGAGGTTACAGTACCTGCCCAAACGGCCAAAGAGCTCCTGACAGCAGATAAAAAGCAGTTTTCGGCAGCCTGGAAAATCAAAGATCTTACTGATCAGATCAGCAAAGGAATCAATCCGTTCGTTTCAACCAATTTGGCGGCAGATGCGCTTAATTTTAAGCCTTCGGTTACGCCTTTGGACCTTGAAGTCAATGACTGGGTAGTTAAACATGCCGAAGTATTGTATAAAACAGGGGCAGGAATTCCTGAAGGACATTATCAGGGAAGGACTGCGCTTTCAGCAGATCAACAAACATTGTATCTTTTTGTAGAAGGTCAGCCGACAGGTCCGATTGCTATAAAGGGCCTTAAAAACCAGATCAACAGAATCCGTATTGTAGGTGATGGAACAATTCTTCCTTACAGCATTTACAATAAACTGTATTGGAGTAAAATTCCGGGAATTGTGTATATTGATGTGCCTGCAGCCAGACTAGATAAGACCATGACGGTAATTGCAGTACTTTTGGACGGACAGGCAGACTGGTACCGTGAGAAGGTTGGAGCAATCGAAAGTAATATGTAAGCGTAGACTAAAAATAAAAAAACATCCTGTTTTTAGGAAAAAAACGCTTAATTTAAACGATCAAATAAAAACAATCATAATGTCTTATAACCATTCCACTTTTACAAAGAACTTGGTTAAAGGTTTTATTGGCTGCTGCCTTGTATTGCCTTTTAATTCTACCAAAATCTTTGCGCAAAATGCGAAACACACACAACTAAAACGTTTAACTGAATATGTTGATCCCTATATTGGAACTGGGGGGCATGGACACGTATTCCTAGGTGCAAGTGTTCCTTATGGCGCGGTACAAACTGGTCCTACCAATATTGTAAAGGGTTGGGACTGGTGCTCAGGTTATCACTACTCAGACAATGTATTAATCGGCTTCTCCCAGATGCATCTTAGTGGTACTGGTATTGGAGATCTTGGGGATGTACTCGTTATGCCTTATACCGGCAAAGTAAGAACCAACAGGGGCACTCAGGAAGATCCTACTTCAGGATATGGTTCTCACTACTCTCATGACCGCGAAACAGCCCGTCCCGGATACTACTCCGTTCAGCTGGATGATTACAATATTAAAGCAGAATTAACAGCTTCAGAAAGAGTTGCTTTGCACAGATATACTTTCCCGAAAGATCAACCTGCCAACATCATCATCGATCTGAAAGAAGGCATCGGTTGGGATGCTCCGGTAGAAACTTTTATCCGTCAGGTAGATGAATATACCCTGGAAGGCTATCGTTATTCCAAAGGTTGGGCAGAAGACCAGCGGGTGTGGTTTGCAGTTAAGTTATCTGTGCCGGTAAAACAATTCCTGGTATTTGACGGAGATAGCAAACAAACAGGAAACTTCGTAAAGTCGAATGCAGCCAAGGGGGTTATCTCCTTTGATAAATCTCCAGGACAGGTCATGCTGAAAATAGGTATCTCTCCGGTAAGCAGCGAAAATGCACTCGCTAATATCAAGGCAGAAATTCCAGGCTGGGATTTCACGAAAACAGTGAGTACTGCCGATGCGAAATGGGAAAAAGAACTGTCTAAAGTAAAAATAGAGACAAAAGACAATGCGGCACGCCGGGTATTCTACACCGCAATGTATCATACCATGATTGATCCTGCATTATTCAACGATCACGATGGCAGCTATCGGGGCACCGATAAAAAAGTATATACTAATCCAGGTTTTGATAACTATTCTGTTTTCTCTTTATGGGATATCTACCGTTCGTGCGCGCCATTGAGTACTATCCTGCACCCCGAAAAGGTAAACAGCTTTGTGAACTCTATGCTCGCAATTTACAAACAACAGGGTAAGTTGCCAGTATGGCACCTGATGGGCAATGAAACCAATTGTATGGTTGGTTATCATGCCGTACCACCTATTGTAGATGCTTACCTGAAAGGCTTTACTGGTTTTGATGCAGAAGAAGCATTTGCGGCTATGAAAGCTACGTCCAACCGTGATGATCTGGGATTGAAATATGTAAAGGAGTTGGGGTATATTCCTGCCGATAAGGAATATGAATCTGTTTCAAAAGCTATGGAATATGCGATCGATGACTGGTGTATCGCCGCTATGGCAAAAAAAATGGGCAAAACTGCCGATTACGAATACTATAAAAAACGTGCGGGCTACTATAAAAATTATTTCGACAAAAACATCCGCTTTGTTCGTCCGCGGATGAGCGATGGCAGCTTCAAAACACCTTATGATCCGTTCAATTCTATTCATGAAAAAGGTGATTTCACCGAAGGTAATGGCTGGCAATATACCTGGTTGGTACCACAGGATGTGGAAGGATTGATCAATCTGATGGGGGGTGATGATGCGTTTACTCATAAACTCGATAGCCTCTTTACTGCTAAAGGCGATATGGGGGCACAAGCTTCCAACGATATTTCTGGTCTCATTGGGATGTATGCTCATGGTAATGAGCCTAGTCATCATGTTACCTATATGTATGCTTTCTCCGGCCAGCAATGGAAAACCGCTGAAAAAGTAAGACAGGTCATGAAAGAGTTTTACTTCGATAAACCAGA
>NZ_DATMRL010000167.1:0-12208 GCF_035566355.1 Pedobacter sp. | reverse complement strand
CAAATATTTTAACGACTTATGGGTCTGAAAACCAACGGAAATTCTATTTTCAAAGTGATTGGTGCGTCTTCACTCGGCACTCTTATCGAATGGTATGATTTTTATATTTTTGGAAGCCTGGCTACCATTATCGGCGCCAAGTTGTTTCCAGCTGATGCAGGTGCTTCTGCACTGATCAATACACTGGCTATTTTTGCTGCCGGATTTATTGTGCGGCCTTTTGGGGCACTTGTTTTTGGAAGGTTGGGAGACCTGATCGGACGAAAATATACCTTTCTGCTGACCCTTGTGCTCATGGGAGGTTCTACTTTTCTGATCGGGCTGATTCCCTCTTATTCTACTATTGGATATGCCGCACCCATTCTGGTGCTGATCCTGCGTCTGATCCAGGGCCTTGCACTGGGTGGAGAGTATGGAGGCGCAGCGACTTATGTAGCAGAACACGCTGCTCCCGGAAGAAGAGGTTTTTTTACCAGCTGGATCCAGACTACAGCAACCGGAGGTCTTTTTCTATCGCTGGGCATCATTGTTCTGACGAAAAATCTGATTGGTGCGGAAGACTTTGCAGCCTGGGGCTGGAGGGTTCCCTTCCTATTATCCATCCTGCTGGTTGGTGTTTCGATTTATATCCGGATGAAGATGCACGAATCACCTATGTTCAGCAAGCTTAAATCTGAAGGAAAAGTATCAAAGAATCCACTTAAAGAAAGCTTTAGTCATAAAACGAATTTCAAAATGGTTTTGCTGGCTTTGTTTGGTGCAACGATGGGCCAGGGGGTGATCTGGTATACAGGACAGTTTTATGCGCAGTCTTTTTTGGAAAACACCTGTAAAGTAGATTTTAATGACTCCAGGTATATTCTTTTATGGGGTATTGCTTTTGCTACACCTTTTTTTGTCATTTTTGGTTCCTGGAGTGACCGTGTGGGCCGGAAATGGATCATGCTGTGTGGAATGTTGCTTGGTATTGTTTTCTACCGGCCGGTTTATCAGGTTTTCCTGGACGATACGGATATGACCAAAACAGAACAAAAGGACATCCTGCAGGTTAGTGACCCGGTGGTAAGCAGGCTTCCTGTGGAAAACACAAAAGACAGTCTGGTAACCACCAGTGTGGCTGTAACACTGCTTAACGGCGGATTCTATACCAAGGTGCAGTCCTTCACAAAATATGAGGATACAGGTCGCGGTGTTGTTGCCGGGCCAGATGTGTATAAAGATAAAAAGTTACCCACGTTTGTCTTCTGGAAATTTGTTGGGCTGATCTTTTTCCAGATCCTGCTTGTAACGATGGTTTATGGCCCGATAGCGGCTTTTTTGGTTGAATTGTTCCCTACCAAAATCAGGTATACCTCTATGTCTTTGCCCTATCATGTCGGGAATGGCGTTTTTGGGGGGCTTGTACCTTTTATTGCAACACTTATTGTCAGTTTCCCGGGCTCTACACCACTATCCGGCTTGTGGTACCCTATTGGGATTGCTGCGCTCAGCTTCGTTATCGGAGCGGTCTATTTGTCTAATAGCAAACCTGATCATGGGGAAGGCCATGAAGAATTAACTAAAGAGACTTTATCATGAACGGAATAAAAAGAGCCTTAGGCTTATTATGGATCATTATCGGGCCTTTAGCAATGGTGCTGATGTTTATGCAGGCCATAGAAAAAATCGGGCTTGCTGCTGAAGGGGCTGCAAAGACAAATACAGCCCTGCAATGGGGAATAATTCTCTTTATATTCATACCTATAGCCATTGGACTGGTTATTTTTGGCTGGTATGCTTTAAAAGGAGAGTATGATCGTTTGCCCTCAGATGAGCTTTAATTTTTCGCTTTAAAGTACCCTGACCAATAATCCTTTGAGGTATTCACCCTCCGGGAAGGAAATCCTAACCGGATGATCCTCTGGCTGGGTAAATTGTTTGATGATCTGTACTTCTCTTCCTGCGTCTAAAGCAGCCCATGCAATGATCTGTTTAAAGGTTTCGATATCAACTGCTCCGGAACAGGAATAAGTGGCCAGGAGGCCTCCTTTTTCCAGCAGGAGCATACCTAGCCTGTTGAGATCTTTATAAGCCCGCGCAGCGCGATCTAATGCGGATCTTGAAGGGGCATATTTTGGAGGATCTAATACAATAACATCGAATTTTTTTCCTTCTTCTTTAAAAGCCCGGAGCTGTTTGTTCACATCAGACTGGATGCTGATTTGCTGTGTTTCTTTAAAGCCGTTGAGCTCAATATTATGTTTAAGGGTTTCTATCGCAAGGGCAGAGCTGTCTACGCTGGTTACATGTTCTGCACCTAAGGCGAGGCTGTTCAGGGTAAAGCCGCCGCTGTAACAAAAACAATCCAGTACATGCTTGCCTTGGGTATATTCAGCCAGGATGCGGCGATTGTCGCGCTGATCACAATAAAAACCCGATTTTTGGCCATCTGCGATGTTAATATGGTAGCGAATGTTGTTTTCTTTAACCTCTATAAATTCCGGCGGTGCTTCTCCCCAAAGCAATCCCTGGGTAACTTCAAGGTTTTCGTGGGTTCGGGCATTGGCATCGCTCTTATCAAAGATTCCTTTAGGTTGTAATTCTGTTCTCAGGATATCAATGATGTCGTTTTTGCTGTTTTCTATTCCTGCGCTCAGGATTTGAAGAGAAAGGAAGTCTGCATATTGGTCTACGATCAGTCCCGGGAGGAAATCGGCTTCACTGAAAACCAGTCTGCAGGTATTGGTGTTTTTGTCTTTTAAAACATGTTGACGTGCGGCAATTGCAGCCTGCAGTTTTTCCTGGTACCAGTTTTTATCAATGGCTTTGTTTTCATCCCATTCAATCAGTCTGATGGCCACTCTTGATTGTGCGTTGTAATACCCATAGGCTAAGAACTCTTTGTCAGCAGCGTATACTTTAACCACCTCGCCGTTTTCAGGACTTCCTTTGATCTTGTCCAGTGCGCCAGAGAAGATCCATGGATGGTGCTGGTATGCTGCTTTTTCTTTGCCTTTTTTTAGTATTACATCAATCATGGTGCAAAAGTAGGAAAATTTGGTGTCTATTCGAAGACTGGACCTTATAGGTCCTGAGGTCTTCTCACAGACACCAAATTTTCTGGGAGGAGAGTCCGGTAAACGAAATAATGGAATAATAAAAGACGAACGGCCTGAAGGAAACTCCTCCAGGCCGTTTGTTTATCTCTCGTTGTCCTGAAATGGCTCAGGCGCAATACGGAGTGATATATTAAGCAGTTGCTTTTTTGAAACGTTCCGCAACAGCATCCCAGTTTACTACATTCCAAAAAGCTGCAATGTAATCAGGACGTCTGTTTTGATATTTCAGGTAATAAGCATGTTCCCATACGTCCATTCCTAAAATAGGGAATCCTTTTACTTCCGCTACAGGCATTAATGGATTATCCTGGTTTGGAGTAGAAGAAACAATTAGTTTTTTATCAGCGCCTACGCTTAACCAAGCCCATCCTGAACCAAAACGGGTTGCGCCTGCTTCTGCGAATTTAGTTTTGAAATCTGCGAAAGAACCGAAAGCAGCATTGATTGCATCTGCAAGGGCACCTTTAGGCTCTCCGCCTTTGTTTGGACCGATAACTTCCCAGAACAAAGTATGGTTGTAGTGACCTCCACCGTTGTTTCGAACTGCTGCAGGAAATTTATCTATATTTTTGATGATGTCATCGATACTGTGTGTAGCCTCAGGTTTACCTTCCAAAGCTTTGTTTAGATTGGTTACATAAGCCTGGTGGTGTTTATCATGGTGGATTTCCATGGTTTGTTTATCAATATGCGGTTCTAATGCATCTGTTGCGTAATGTAACGCAGGTAATTCAAAAGCCATAACTATTATAATTTAAGTTTAAAATTTATTTCTTATTGTGTTGCCCGGCTCGATCTTTCGTTCATTTAGAAGTCATGATGGGTTGGGCTGAGCAAATATAACATTCAAAGGTTAAGTTTTGTTCAATACTTTGTCAAGTTATCCCCTTTTGGAGGCAAAAAAACTGGTCATAAGCTGTCCGCATTCTTCTGCGAGGATTCCACCTTTTAAAATCGTTTTGGGGTGAAGGAGGTTAGCTCCTTTTGTCGTAAAGCCTCTTTTTTCTTCTTTTGCTCCGAAAACAATCCGGCTGATCTGCATCCAGTAACTTGCGCCTGCACACATCACGCAAGGTTCAATTGTGACATATAGTGTGCAGTCTTTCAGGTATTTTCCACCCAGGGTTTGACTGGCTGCGGTAAAGGCCTGCATTTCGGCATGTGCGGTTACATCATTCAGTTGTTCTGTTAAATTGTGTCCCCTGCCTATGATCTTGCCCTGGCACACAACAATTGCTCCAATAGGAACTTCTTGTAGGTCGTAAGCTCGTTGTGCTTCCTGCAAAGCCAGACGCATGTAATGTTCATCTTCCTGTGCAGGGTCTTTTTCGTCGGTGAAATTGTAATAGCTCATTTAAATTAATTTACTTCCGTTGGGTACTTTTCCTCTTAAAGCGGTAAGCACGATGTCCCCATTTTCATCGGCAAAGCCGGTAACCAAAAATTCTGACATGAATTTACCAATTTGTTTTTTAGGGAAATTGACCACGGCTACAATTTGCTGGCCAACCAATTCTTCTTTCGTATAATGTTTTGTAATCTGGGCAGAACTCATTTTTATGCCCAGTTCGCCAAAGTCAACCCGTACTTTATAGGCGGGTTTCCGGGCTTCCGGAAAATCGAAAGCCTCTAGTATGGTGCCGGCTCTAAGGTCTACTTTTTCAAAATCGCTCCAGTTAATCTCTTCCATTTTGTATAAAAAATAATAACGTTAATGGGTAAAAATACATTTTCTGAGAGAGAGGGATGAATTTTTTGGAAAATTCTGTACAGCCGCTTCAAGACTAACGATATCAGGTCCGCTGAAGGAGCGGACAGATCTCTGAGGTCTTTCCGCAGCGTACGAGAATTTTCCTTAGCAAATTGCAGAGGGGGAGGTGATCGGGTATGGTGCGGAAAAGACCGGGTATTTGCCGGGATTGGGCAGAGTTGTAGAAGATTTGTACAAAGCGGCAGACTGGGTATATATGACTGTGCAAGAACAGAGCAAAAAATGAGCATCTAATCCGCATTTTTGCGTGAAAACGCGGACTAGATGCGGACTATATGCGGAGTATATGCGGATTCATCTACTACTTGCCTCCTTTTGTCTTTCACTTACCCATAAGCGGTAAGAGTTGGTACGCTTGCGGTTATAAACCGATGACGTCTTTTTTCTTTTTTTGTTTCATCGATTTGGGGATCACAGTCAGGATCTCTTCTTTAAATGCATTTAACATTCTTTTTTTGATGAAGTTTTTATGGGTGGCCAGACTAATCTCTCTTACTGGTTCAGGTGATTTGAAAGATCTAACTTTGGTCAGTTGTTTGTTGGTCAGTTCTGCTAAGGCCAGTTCAGGCAACAGGGTGGCGCCATTGTTCATGTCTACCATTCTGATCAGCGTTTCTACGCTTCCCGTATTATAGGTTAGACCCTGCAGGCGGTTTTCTTTGGTAGAACGGCAGATATTTAAAACTTGGGAACGCATGCAGTGCCCTTCGTTTAGCAGCCAGATGTTTTCAGACTCCAGGTCTTCTGCATCTATAGCTTTCTTTTTGAATAATTTGCTATTCTTGCTGATATAAGTAACAAAGTTTTCGTAATACAGTGGATCTTCCAGGATGGCTTCGTCTGCGAGTGGGGTCGCCAGCAAACCACAATCTAAAACCCCTGTTTTTAAATGATGGATGATGTCTTCCGTAGTATATTCCCAGATCAGTAGCTTTAAGCCCGGATATTTTTCCATCATCGCTGCGATCACTTGTGGAAGAAGGTATGGGGCAACAGTAGGAATGATCCCCACTTTCAGTTCACCAACTACATCCTGTTGCTGGCTGTTGATGATTTCTCGGACCTTATGGCTTTCCTGAAGCACCACACGGGCTTGCTCTATAATCTGAGCTCCAATTTCTGTAGGTATGACTGGTTGTTTACTTCTGTCAAATATTTTAACATTCAGCATTTCTTCCAGTTTTTGTATCTGCATGCTCAGTGTAGGTTGGGTAACAAAACATTTTTCGGCTGCACCAACAAAGCTTCGGTAAGTGTCTACGGCAACAATATATTCAAGCTGTACTAAAGTCATATAGTTAGAATTGATCTATTGTAACAAAGATATCAATTCTAACTATAGAACAGGGAGGCCTGAGGGCTTTTGTTTTGAAATTGACTTCAGGATGTTGAGAATCAGGACAAAGAAATTAAAGGTGTTTATTTAAGAAATCCTTATAGGCAAGCTGGATGCCTTCTTCCAATTCCACCTGGTGTTTCCAGCCCAAGCTGTGCAACTTGGATACGTCCATTAACTTGCGGGGTGTACCATCCGGTTTGCTGCTGTCAAAGGTTAAAGTTCCCTCAAACCCAACTACTTTTTTGATCAGTAAAGCGAGGTCTTTTATGGTTAAATCTTTGCCTGTACCAATGTTGATCAGGTGATTTTCATTGTAGGTTTGCATCAGGAAATAGCAGGCATCGGCCAGATCATCAGCGAAAAGAAATTCCCGCATAGGAGAGCCCGAACCCCAAACGACAACTTCCTCAGCCCCATTTGTTTTTGCCTCATGGAATTTACGGATCAGTGCAGGAAGTACATGTGAATTTTGTGGATGGTAATTGTCGTTATAGCCGTATAAATTGGTCGGCATCACGGAGATAAAATTGCAACCGTATTGTGCACGGTAGGCATCGCACATTTTAATGCCTGCAATTTTGGCAATTGCATAAGGTTCGTTGGTTTCTTCCAGCAAGCCGGTCAGCAAATATTCTTCTTTTAGGGGCTGAGGGGCAAGTTTGGGATAGATACAACTGGAGCCTAGGAACATCAGTTTTTTGACACCTGTTTTGTAAGCCTGATGAATGACATTGTTTTGGATGCACAGATTTTCATATAAAAAGTCGGCACGGTAGGTGTTGTTGGCTACTATGCCGCCTACTTTGGCTGCGGCAAGAAATACATATTCCGGCTTTTCTTTTTCAAAAAAAGTGATTACTGCTTGCTGGTCGCGGAGGTCCAGTTCAGAAGATGTTCTGGTAATGAGATTGCTGTATCCTTCTTTTTGTAACTTCCTGAGGATCGCGGAGCCCACCATTCCACGGTGACCGGCAACATATATTTTTGAGTGCTTTTCCAATTGTACGAATTTAAGGATACAAAAGTACGAATTTGAAAGCATGCTGCACAGGGCATGGAATTAATTGTATTTTATCTAAGTTTGTATAAAATAATTAAGTAGTGGGTAAAGATAAATTAAGAAAGTTTGCTGAGATAGACACGTTTGATAATGTGTATCAGTTGGAAGCCGGGAAAGAGTTGAAGGGAAGATGGGCCCGTCAGCACTTTAAAAATGAGAATCCTGTGGTGCTGGAACTGGCCTGTGGTAAAGGGGAGTATTCGGTAGGGCTGGCCAGGCTTTTCCCAGAGAAAAATTTCATTGGAATTGACCTGAAAGGAAACAGGATTTGGCGTGGCGCAAGAACAGGTGTGGATGAAGGAATTAAGAATCTGGCTTTTTTAAGGATACAGATCGAAGATATCATGGAATATTTTGGTGAAAACGAAGTGGATGAGATCTGGATTACTTTCCCAGATCCGCAGCCGCAGGAAAGCAGGGAGAAGAAAAGGCTGACCTTTCCCGGTTTTCTGAACAAATACAGGGCATTTCTTAAACCTGGAGGTAAGGTAAACCTGAAAACGGATAACGATGGTCTGTATCAATATACGGTAGAAAAGGTCGAAGAACTTGGTTTGCCTTGCTATAAAAAAACAGATCAGCTGTATCAGTCGGAGTTTTATGATGAGGTCTTATCGATCAAGACCCACTATGAACGCATTTATTTAAAACACGATAAAAACATCAATTATATACAATTTGCATTAGTCTGATGGACCAGAATTTCTATGAACAGGTTTTTGAAGTGGTGAGGCTGATTCCTAAAGGAAGAGTGACATCTTACGGGGCGATAGCCAAAAGTCTTGGCGCAGGCGGATCTTCCCGTATGGTGGGATATGCGATGAGGTATGCGGGCCAGGCCCAACCCTCTATACCTGCCCATAGAGTGGTGAACAGCAGCGGCTTGTTGACTGGAAAATTCCATTTTAATCCGCCTGAACGTATGGTGGAGCTGCTGGAAAGAGAGGGCATCGTTGTTAAAGATGATAAAGTTCAGAATTTCAAAACTGTGTTTTGGAACCCGCTGACAGAGATAGATATTTTATAATTCAGAAATCCTTAAAAATGGGAAAACTAGTAGAAGAATTTAATGACTACCGTTCTAAAATGAACGATAGGATCATGGAAACTGCAAACACAAACATTAAGCGCTTTTTTGCCCTGGATACCACCACGTATGCGGAAGGTGCTTTAGATGTAAAAACGAAAGAAATGCTGGGTTTAGTGGCTTCAATGGTTTTGCGTTGCGATGACTGTATTAAATATCACCTGGAGAAGTGTTACGATGAAGGTGTTTCTGATGCAGAGCTCAACGAGGTTTTTATGATTGCCAATCTGGTGGGGGGATCTATTGTCATCCCTCATTACCGCAGGGCAGTAGAATATTGGGATGAACTTAGTCTTTAGCAGAGGATGAAAGAACTAATCAGGTGTGGTTGGTGTGGAACCGACCCTTTATATCAAAAATATCACGATGAAGAGTGGGGCAAGCCTGTGTATGATGATCAAGTCTTATTTGAGTTTCTGATTCTTGAAGGCGCACAGGCAGGCCTGAGCTGGATCACCATTTTGAGACGCAGGGAAGGCTATAGGAAAGCTTTTGCCGGTTTTGATGTGGCTAAGGTTGCCGCTTTTAATGAGACAGATGTAGAGCGGCTGATGCAGGATGAGGGAATCATCCGCAACCGTTTAAAGGTAAATGCCGCCATTACCAATGCGCGCCTGTTTATGGATATCCAGAAAGAGTTTGGGTCCTTTTCTGATTATATATGGGGTTTTTTGCCCAATAGAAAACCTATCCTGAATAAGGTGAAATCACTTGGTGATGTGCCAGCACGCACGGAGATCTCAGATGCCATTAGCAAAGACATGAAAAAAAGAGGTTTTAAATTCTTTGGAACAACGATTTGCTATGCGCATATGCAGGCTACGGGAATGGTCAATGACCATCTGTTGGACTGCATTAGCCGTTAAGGTTATTTGTGCGCAGTATTATAGGCGTTGATATACGCTTTTACACCTTGGATGTCAAAATCTTCTGTTTGATTGATCCGTCCGGCAAGGTCTTGGTCATCGCCTAGTTTCTGGATTAAAACGGATCTGATCTGCTCGGTTTTATCATCAGCGTTACTGTTTATTGGAATGACGGTCATTGGCCCTGTACCTGGTTTTTCCAGATAATAAAAATCGCGGCCCACAGGTTGGACATAATCATCCTGACGGTGCTTGCTGAGGTCAATAGAGATTCCGCCGCCAAAGCCTACGCCACTTCCGTAGGTGCCTGTACCCACTCCAACGCCTACAGAAGGTGTTATACGGGACCGTTTTCTCGGCGCTGCTGCCATCGTATTAGCGCTGCTGATAGAATACAGGTTCACTGCTCCAAGCTCTTCCACTTTAAAGAAACGGGTTTCCATATTGTTCCGGATGAGAATTGGTTTGCTCACGTAGGTGTTTCCGTTCCATAAAAACTCCTGTACGTCTTTGGCTTTGTATTCGGCTGTCGATCCGTCATCCAGTTTGATTCTAACTACCGCATTGTTGGTGCCCTGGACAGTTCCTCTTACAAAATTGCCTTCTGATATGATCACAGCATCCTGCGCAGATACACTTGCTGTAATACCCAGCAGCAGGAAAAATAGTATGGAGAATTTGATTGATTTCATGACTTTATTCAGCTAACGTAATTTGCGTTGTGTTTGTTATATAAACAAAAATAAATAATATAAGGTCAGTTTGCATCCCTATTGTTAACTTTGATTGACTAGGCTGGAATTAAGGCAAATTTTACGTCCATTACAACAATAAACTCTTGATCGCTTTATCTTCATTAAACCGACGAAAGCAGCTTGAAGACAATTAAGGGAAACATAAACTACTGAAAAAACAAATGATATAATAATGAAACCTGCAAAGCTTACATTTTTCAAAATAGATGCATGAGCTTTGCAAGCTTCGTTACCGATAAAAAAACAAACCGAGTTTACGAGCTCATTAATACAAAAGAAAATAATAAACAAAGCATTAATAATGATATAATGATGAAAAAACTTTTTCTTCTTGATGGTATGGCGCTGATTTACAGGGCGCACTTTGCCTTGAGTAAAAACCCAAGATTTACTTCTACAGGAATTAATACATCTGCGGTGATGGGCTTCGCCAATACTTTAATGGAAGTTTTGAAAAAGGAAAAACCAAGTCATATCGCGGTTGTGTTTGATACAGAAGCACCGACTGAAAGGCATACGGACTTTGAAGCCTATAAAGCACACCGTCAGGCGATGCCTGAAGATCTTTCTGCTGCGTTACCCTATGTTTTTAAGCTGATTGAAGGGTTTAATATTCCGGTGATCACTAAAGATGGTTTTGAAGCAGATGATATCATCGGAACGCTGGCCAAGGAAGGTGAAAAACGTGGGTATACAGTGTATTGCATGACACCTGATAAAGATTTTGCGCAACTGGTGTCTGATAATATCTTCATTTATAAGCCTGCACGAATGGGAAATGAAATGGAGATCCTGGGTGTTCCGGAAGTGCTGGCCAAATGGGAGATCGAAGATGTAAAACAAGTCATTGATATCCTGGGGCTTTGGGGTGATGCAGTAGATAATATTCCGGGTATTCCTGGAATTGGGGAGAAAACAGCCAAATCATTGATCAGGCAATATGGATCTATGGAGAACATTATTGCTCATTCACATGAACTGAAAGGTAAACAGCGTGAAAATGTAGAGAATTTTGCTGAACAGGGCCTGGTCTCTAAAAAGCTGGCGACGATTATCCTCGATGTTCCCGTAGAGTTTGATGACCAGGCATTGCAGATGGGTGAACCAAACAAAGAATTGCTGGAGCCTTTATTTGCCGAACTGGAATTCAGGACCCTGGGCAGACGTGTGTTTGGAGAAGATTTTACGGTTGGAACCTCGACCACAACGGTGTCGCAACAAACAGATCTGTTTGGAAATGTGGTAGAAACGGTCCGAAGAGTGGAAGTTGTCGTTTCTCCACCACCACCGGTTTTTGAACAGCCGGAAATTAAGACGATAGAGGACGTGGAACACCAATATTTGCTTGTAGAAACTGCAGAACAACGTAAAGAGCTGATTGATTTGCTGATGAAACAGGAGAATATTTCTTTTGATACGGAAACAACAGGTACTGATGCAAATACTGCTGACCTTGTTGGCCTGTCCTTTTGTATAAAACCTGGTGTAGCCTATTATATCCCGCTGTCTGCGGAGAGAGCAGAAGCACAGCAAATTGTTGATGAATTCAGACCCGTGCTGGAGAATGAGCAGATTGCAAAAACTGGTCAAAACTTAAAATACGATATCCTGGTAATGAAATGGTATGATGTGCAGGTAAAAGGCCGGTTATTTGATACCATGCTCGCACATTACCTGATTGATCCGGATACCAGGCACAATATGGACATCCTGTCTGAAAATTACCTGAACTACAGGCCAGTGTCCATTACCACGCTCATTGGTGCGAAAGGAAAGAATCAGGGCAATATGAGAGATGTTCCTGTAGAAAATGTAGTAGATTATGCTGCAGAAGATGCAGATGTGACTTTGCAGCTGGCTAACGTTTTTGAGCCGATGCTGAAAGATCTGAATGCATCGACGCTTGCCATGGAGGTTGAAAATCCTTTGGTGTATGTATTGGCTGATATAGAAAAAGAAGGAGTAAGGATAGATATCGACACTTTACTGAATTATTCCAAAGAACTGGAAACAGACATCCGGAGGTTTGAACAGAACGTTTATGAGAAATGCGGTGTACAGTTTAATCTGGCCTCTCCAAAACAACTGGGAGAGGTATTGTTTGATAAACTTCAGCTTGATCCTAAGGCAAAAAAGACCAAGACAGGACAATATCAGACCGGAGAAGATGTATTGCTTGCCCTTGCACACAAAAGTGATATTGTGCAGGATATCCTGGATTTTCGTCAATTG
>NZ_DATMRL010000166.1:0-12972 GCF_035566355.1 Pedobacter sp. | reverse complement strand
ACTGGGAATCAGCAGAGGTTCGCCGGAACAGGTAATCGATGGCTGGCGCTATTTCGGATATAAATTAGAGGAAGGGGAAACGGACGCGGATATGGGACGCCACAAGGCATTGGAATTCCTGGATAAGCTAAAAGGTGTTGGTTTTGCCCAGCCTAATCCTTATCCAATGTTTCCTAATCCGCCGGGCCTGCTGCGCCTGGAGCCATACTCAGAAGGGTTAAGGGAACGCATCTGGTGGGGAGCTGCTTCTAATGCTACTGCTGTTTGGGCGGCCGAAAAGGGAATGCACCTCCAAAGTTCTACCCTGAAGTACGATGAAAGTGGCAAACCATTTCATATACAACAAGCAGAACAGATCAGGTTGTACAAAGATGCCTGGAAAAAAGCAGGACACAATCGTGAGCCTAGGGTTTCCGTGAGCCGGTCTATTTTCGCATTGGTAAACGATCAGGATCGCTATTTCTTTGGACAGGAAACCGACCGGGTCGATAAAATCGGAATGATTGAATCGGAGAAACGCGCCATTTTTGGAAGAAGCTATGCTGCAGAGCCAGATCAACTTATAAAGGAGTTAGCGGAGGACGAAGCTATCCAAGAGGCAGACACGATCCTTTTGACCATTCCCAATACATTAGGTGTGGATTACAATGTGCATGCACTTTCTTCTATTTTAGAACACGTAGCACCCGGATTAGGATGGCGTTAAATCGCAAATGAATGTGTACCCGCAGCTTTTATTCAAGCTACGGGTACACATTTTCAATACCCCCTTTTAGGTTGACTCCCAAGCACCAATTCCAGTTCTCCCCCCTTAACCAAATCCTGAAATTTGAGCAACAAGCTGTTCAATGGCTTGCCATTGAACGTTCCACGCTGGATATATGGATGCTTTGGATCCTGTTCACTAACTTTAATCAGGAACTCGTTTTTTCGTATCTCCTTTGGAAGTTTAATCCTTACTGTTTCAAACAAGGGTGCTCCAATTAGAAAAGAAGGATCAGATCCAGTGAGTCCTTTTACATCAAAAAGCCCCATTGCAGACAGTACGTACCACGCACCCAACTGCCCTTGATCCTCATCCTGTCCATATCCATACCCATGTATTCGATCGGCCCCGTAAAATTCATTACAAATTGCCCTAACCCATTTTTGGCTCAGATCTGGTCTGCCTGCATAATGAAATAACCAGGAAACATGTAAATTTGGCTGATTTCCCTGATTATACAGGCTCTCAACTCCTGCAAAGGCATCAATCTGCGTGCCCCCACCAAATAAATTTTTCTGCGAAACAGTAAAGATGCTATCCAGTCTGCTGTTGAATGTCTCCTTTCCTATCAGACTGACCAATTGCTCCGGTGCTTGAGGCACATAAAATGTATATTGCCAGGCATTGCCTTCCTGAAAGCCTCTCCAAGGCTCCAAAGGATTAAACTTATCTAAGAATTTACCATGAGTATCCTTAGGCCTCATGAATTTTGTACTGGGATCATACAGTAATTTCCAACCTTCTGAGAGTTTAGTAAACTGTTTATAATCTTGCATTTTATGAAGCGACTTGGCGAACTGTGCGGCTGCAAAGGCGGAAAAAGAATACTCCAAGGTATGTGAAGCCCCGAAAGCAGAACCTTGAGTATTGAGTTCCGGGTTACCACTCTGGTCCTTGATATAGGGCGAATAACCTTTCTCCACAAAAACGCCAACATCTAACTTCCCAGCCCCGGGAATACGGCCTTTACTTTCCAGTTCATTTTTACGCACGGCTTCATAGGCCAAAGGAACATCATAATTTCGAATGCCTACATTATAAGCCGCAGCGATGGCCAGCCCCGTAAAATTCGTTCCAACACCAGATACGTATTTACTTGTAGCAATGCCATCACCAAGCCAGCCGGCATCTTTATACACCAACAATTGACTTTGTACCCAGTCGTTATAGTATTCTGGATAGGCAATGGACCATAGCTGAGTTAAATTCCAGAAGGCACCCCAAATGGCGTCTGTATTGTAATGATGATATTTCGGAGTACCGTTTTCCTTTAACGGGATCTGTCCTACACCCCCATCATTTTTTGGATATGCACCATTCACATCGCTAGCCAGGCCTCTGCCTAAAAGCGCATGATAAAGTCCGGTATAAAACTTAATGCGATCTTGCTCTAAACCACCTTTTACTTCAATCCTGCCCAATGACTTATTCCAGTTTTGAATGGCATTGGCCTTTGCTTTTGTGAAAGTTAACCCAGAGGCTTCCTTTGTCAAGTTGAGTTTTGCGTTGTTTACAGAGGTGTAAGAAAGGCCGGTTTTAATTCCAATTTGCTCACCCTTCTTTGTTTTGAACTGTAAATATATTCCAGCACCCTTTCCCTGCATAGTTTTAAGCCCTTTAAACTGTGTACTGTCTCTAAATGCGCCATAAGAGGCAGGCATTTTATCAAGTACCGCATAAAAGTACATGGTCACATTTGCTGCTTCCTGGTATTTCTGAACATATACAGGTTTGGTAACCACATAGCCCCATACATAGCCATGATCATAAGTCACTTTTGCATCTATGACCGGACCGCTCTCGCCCATCTTATGACCGATATCAAATATAATATTGGCGGCATCTGTTTCCGGAAAAGTATATTGATGAAAACCAACCCTTTCTGTTGCCGTAAGCTCTGCTTTTATATCGTAATCTTTTAAAAGCACGCGATAATATCCAGCGGTGGCATATTCGTCCGATTTATCAAATGAAGACCTGTATCCTGAATTTTTTTCCTCCTTTTTACCAGGAGATGTTTTCAATTTTCCTACCGTTGGTGCAAAGACTACTCCCCCAATCTGAAATTCATGAAAATTTGCGAAACCTTCTATGGAAGTATGACGGTCGTCATAGCCAACCGCTTCCCATCCTGATGGGTTTCCTTCACTCCCATTCGTGCTGGGGGCCAATTTGGCCATGCCGAAAGGAACTGCAGCAGGCGTATAAAAAAAGTATCGGCTATGTGCAGAGCCGATATTGGGCCTCACATATTGGACTGGCCCATTTTCTTTCTGAGCATAAATTAAGATGGTTTGCGTACTAATTAATAAGAAGAGAACAATTCTTTTCATCTTGGTTTACAGTTTTGGTTATTCAAATGTACATACATATTTATTAAAAATATTTAAATTTTACTATACTTGTATATACATACATTTCGACAATCAACACAATGCGTAAACTTCCCCTATTGACCATCTGTATTTTTCTTTCCTTACCCCTTCATTCTTATTGCCAGAAGCCAGTCTATAAAGACGCCAGTCAGCCTATAGCCTCGAGGACTCAGGATTTAATCAAAAGAATGACACTCAAAGAGAAGGTGGGCCAGCTTTTATGTCCCCTGGGATGGGAAATGTACGAACGACAAGGAAATAAAGTTAAGGTGTCTCAGAAATTCAAGGACATCGTATCCAAAAAACAGATTGGAATGCTTTGGGCAACATTCAGAGCCGATCCATGGACACAAAAAACCTTAACCAATGGTCTTAATCCGGAGATGGCAGCAGAAGCTGCAAACGAGTTGCAGCGATATATGCTACAAAACACGCGTTTAGGTATTCCTATATTTTTGGCAGAAGAGGCCCCTCATGGCCATATGGCCATCGGCACCACTGTATTTCCAACAGGTATTGGTCAAGCTTCCACCTGGAACCCGTCGTTATTAGAGAAGATGTCGGCATGCGTGTCGAAAGAAGTGCGTTTACAAGGAGGGCATATCAGCTATGGGCCTGTATTGGATTTATCGCGTGATCCCCGCTGGTCGCGTGTGGAAGAAAGTTATGGTGAAGATCCGGTATTAACCGGAACGCTTGCGGCTTCCATCATCAAAGGATTAGGTGCAGGGAATCTGGCTGCCCCTTACAGCACCATAGCCACCCTCAAGCATTTTGTGGCTTATGCAATACCCGAAGGAGGACACAACGGGGCTGCTGCCAGCGTTGGTGAACGGGAACTTAGAGAGTATTACCTCCCTCCTTTTCAGTCGGCTGTAAATGCCGGAGCCAAATCAATTATGGCCGCTTATAATTCCATAGATGGTGTTCCTTGTAGTTCCAATAGTTTCTTATTGACCGATATACTAATTAAAGAATGGGGATTTAAAGGTTTTACAGTGTCTGACCTGGGAAGTATAGAGGGTATAAAAGGAAGCCATCGCATTGCCCGGGATTATACCGAAGCCTCTATTCTGGCACTTAAAGCTGGTTTAAATGCGGATCTGGGAGGAAATGCTTATCCCAACCTGATAGCTGCTGTTGAAAATGGAAGCATTGAAGAACGTTTCATTGATACTGCAGTATGCAGGGTGCTCCGTTTAAAGTTTGAAATGGGTTTATTTGAACATCCTTTTGTAGATCCTCAAAAAGCTAAAAAGGAAATTAAAACACCTGAGCAGATCTTACTTTCCCGCCAGGTTGCCAAAGAATCGATCGTCCTGCTGGAAAATAAAAATGGTATTCTCCCATTGAAAAAAGGAGTTAAGCTTGCTGTTGTAGGCCCTAATGCAGACAATGTATACAATATGCTGGGCGATTATACCGCTCCGCAACCTGAGGGTAATGTGATTACGGTATTACAGGGTCTTCGCTCAAAATTATCGGCCACGCAAGTAAGCTATGTTAAAGGCTGTGCCATTCGGGACACCACAGAAAACACCATCTCTAAGGCTGTCTCTGCAGCACAGGAATCGGACGTGGTTATCGCTGTTGTTGGTGGATCCAGCGCACGTGATTTTAAAACAGAATATGCAACAACAGGGGCGGCAATTGCAACAGATAAGACCATTGGAGATATGGAGAGTGGCGAAGGCTTTGATCGCTCTACACTTGACCTTCTTGGCAAGCAAATGGATTTATTAAAGGCTTTAAAAAAGACAGGAAAACCTCTTATTGTGGTCTACATACAAGGGCGGCCATTAAATATGAACTGGGCAGCTGAAAATGCGGATGCACTGCTGTGTGCCTGGTACCCTGGCCAGGAGGGCGGCTCAGCTGTTGCAGATGTATTATTTGGAGATTATAATCCCGCGGGCAGACTCCCTATTTCAGTACCCAGAAGTGTTGGACAAATCCCTGTTCATTACAACAGGAAAAGCCCGCTCGACCATCGTTATGTGGAAGAGGAAGCAACCCCTCGCTACGCTTTTGGTTATGGCAAGAGTTATACGACTTTTGCTTATCAAAACTTAAACATCAACAAAGACACCACCAAAGGAATTTATCGGGTATCCTTTACTTTACAGAATACCGGGGCATATGATGGAGAAGAAGTGGCCCAGCTTTACGTGAAAAATCAGTTTGCCTCAACATCTCAACCTGTGAAGCAGTTGAAGCATTTTGAACGTATCCACCTTAAAGCGGGTACATCAAAACTTGTAGAATTTGAACTGACCACTGATGATTTATCCATCATTGACATGCATATGAAAAAGGTATTTGAATCCACCAGCACATTCACCATCATGATCGGATCTTCCTCTGATCAAATCCAATTACAAAAACAACTAGAAATTTAATTAAACAAATGAAATCCTATTCAATTTATATCTTATCCTGTGCTTTTTTAATAACCGCCTGCCCTACTAAGGGAATGGCCCAAAATCAGGAACTGGCCGCCCGGATTCTTGCTGATTCGTCATTAACCGTTGTAGACAATCTGGCAAAGGATGTAATTAAAGAAGGCTTTAATGCAGGAAGTGGTTACTCTCAGATCTGGGCACGCGACTTTAATACCTTGATTGAAACTTCTTTAGAGGTACGTTCCAAAGAAGATGTCCGGGGAGCCATCCTTCTCTTCTTTGCGCTCCAGCAAAAAAATGATGAAATGATAGATGGTTATGTACTAAAAAAGGATTTTACATGGAATGACGATACACCATATTACTCTGATGCAGCTCCGGGCCATGTTGGTTTTAAAAACACCGTTGAAACGGATCAGGAAACCTCACTCATTCAGCTGGTAGGAAAATACATCAAAAAGACTGGAGATGTTGGTTTGCTGGATGAAAAAGTAGCAGGTTTAACCGTACTGACAAGAATGGAGAAAATGATTGATTACCTGTTGCGCGAACGTTACAATAAGCAATACGGTTTACTTTGGGGAGCAATGACTGCAGACTGGGGCGATGTTCAACCACATGACACTTTTGGCTGTGATTGGAATGAACTATCTAACGAAGCTATTGACGTTTATGATAATGCGATGTTCATTATCGCGCTGCAATATTTAATAGATGTTGTTCCAGACAAACATAAAGCAGAGCAATGGACCAAATTAAAAAGGGGCATATATCAGAATGTGAGAAAATATCTTTGGGATGCAAAAAACCAGAAGTTCATTCCGCATATCTACCCGGATAAGTCTCCCATCCCTGCTGGCTTTGATGAAAATACGATCTTTTATCACGGCGGAACAGCAGTTGCAATAGAAGCTGGCTTGTTGTCTAAAAAAGAAATCGCTGCAGTGAACAAGAAAATGGTAGAAAATGTAAAGCTATCAGGAATGCCCAGTATTGGTCTGACTTTATATCCTACCTATCCTGAGGGATTTTTTACCGGAGGAATGGCTAAACCTTATGTCTATCAAAATGGTGGCGACTGGACTTGGTTTGGTGCAAGAATGATCCAGCAACTCATTGCAAATGGTTTTGTAAAAGAAGCCTATGAAGAAGTTCGTCCTATGATCGATCGCGTGGTAAAAAACAAAGGTTTTTATGAATGGTATGGCCAGGGGGATGTACCAAGCGGATCGGGTAAATTTAAAGGGTCTGCTGGAGTATTAAGCAAAGCAATTGTGCAATTCAAAGACTGGGCGCTTGCCAATCAAAAGAAATCTCTTTAACATTGAACTTCGTACTGCTTTGCTGAAAAATAAAAGGCCTGAATCATAAGATCCAGGCCTTTTTCTTTCTATTATTAAAATAAAAACTACAAAATCTATAGATTTTATTTTTTTAATGAAAAAGAGTGTTATCTTCGCATAACTAAATAGCTATCTACAACTTAGATCCAAATGAAAACAGACTTACATTTTAAGAAAATGAAAAGAAAAACATCTCAGAAAGGAATGCCTTTCCTTTTAGACGGTTGCTGTTGTTGTTGATATAGCTCAAGTATTGCCTTGCAAAATTAAGGCACCTGCAAACCTCCATATTTTGAAAATATGACTGGACGTTAAAACATCCACGTGGCTTTACTTTGCAATTTTTTATAACCAACAAACCATTAGTAATAACATGATGAACCATTATGATTTTTCAATCCACACCGTGGTATAATTAAATCTGATCGCTTCATCACAAAAGAAAAACAAAGCTTAAACAGATGAAAAAAAATTTACTTCTTATCCTTTCACTTATACTCACGGCAAATTATGTTTTTGCCCAGGATGCGATAACAGGTGTCATAAAGGGTAGCAACGGCGCTCCTATTCCACATGCTACAGTAGTGATCAGAGGCACCAGTATTTCTGCAATTGCAGATAACGACGGAAAGTTTAGTATCCACTCCAAACAAGACCTTCCATTTTACCTTCGGGTCAGTTCAATTGGTTACAAGCCTCAGGATTTCCAGATTTTAAAACTCCAGGATACCCCTTTTGAACTGGTTTTGATTGAAAGCTCACAACTCGATGAGATTGTGGTAACCTCAAGGAGACGTTCGGAGGTACTCCAGGATGTGCCTATTGCCATTACCGTTATAGGTGGGCAAGCTGCAGAAAATGCGGGGGCGTTTAATGTTAACCGTTTAAAAGAGCTGGTTCCTTCGGTACAATTGTATGCTTCAAATGCCAGAAATACCACACTTAATATCCGGGGTTTAGGCTCTACGTTCGGTTTAACCAATGATGGTATTGATCCGGGTGTTGGCTTTTATGTAGACGGGGTTTACCAGGCACGTCCTGCGGCTACTTCTACAGATTTCCTTGATATTGAGCAAATTGAAATCCTTAGAGGACCTCAGGGTACTCTATTTGGCAAGAACACTACTGCAGGTGCGTTTAACATCACTACCGCCAAACCAACTCAGATCCCAACCGGAAAAGTAGAATTGAGTTTCGGAAATTATAATTTTATTCAGGCTAAAACCTCTGTTTCGGGAAGCGTTGCAAAAAATCTAGCCGCCAGGCTATCTATCTCTGGGACTCAGCGCGACGGTACCATCTGGAACACCAAAGAAGAACGCAAATATAGCGGTCAAAACAACCTTGGTTTTAAAGGTCAGTTGTATTACACACCTTCAGATAAGCTACAGGTATTGTTAAGTGGTGATGTCAGCATTCAGCATCCTGCCGGCTATCCGCTGGTGATTGCAGGTGTGGCTACAACGGAAAGAAGCGCTTATCGCCAGTATGCCAAAATCGTTTCTGATTTGGGTTATCAGCAGCCTAAAATAGATCCTTTTTCCAGAGAGATCAATACCAATACACCATGGAGACACAATCAGTCCATTGGGGGTATATCCGTAAATGTGGATTATAAAATTGGCAACGGAACGCTGACTTCTACGACGGCCTGGAGATTCTGGAACTGGGATCCTACAAACGACAGGGATTTCTCTGAATTATCTGCGTTGACCAAATCTCAGGGAAACTCCCGTCATGACCAATATTCTCAGGAAGTTCGATATGCTGGTAATCTGGCCGAAAAAGTAAGCGGTGTAATTGGTGTATTTTTTCTTGGACAGAATTTAAAAGGTTTAGACCAAACGGAAGAAGTAGGCAAAGATCAGTGGAGGTTTGTACAAACCAGTAATACAGGCGCTCAAGCCTTGTATTCAACGCCTGGTTTACTGGATGGTTACGGTATCAAAACCAATTCAACCATTAAATCTTTAAGTGCTGCTGTGTTTGCTCAGGTAGACTGGGAGTTTTTGAACCACCTGCATATTTTACCTGGATTAAGATATACGTATGATAAGAAGGATGTGGATTATAACAGGGTAACCTATGGTGGTCTGCAAACTACAGATGCGGCATTGCTGGCACTGAAAGCTGCAGTGTATAGCAACCAGCAATTCACAACCAATGTAGACAATAATAATTTGTCTGGAAACATCACCTTATCTTATCGTCCTAACCCCAGCTTAAATGCATACGGAACTTTCTCAACTGCCTATAAACCAGTTGGTGTTAACGTTGGAGGCTTACCAACTACTTCTACCGGAGCAGCAGATTTGTCTTTGGCTGTAGTAAAACCAGAATATGTTCAACATTATGAATTGGGCGTTAAAACCAGACCTTTTAAAGGTGCATTGGTTAATGTGAGTGCTTTTAATACGGATATTAAAGATTATCAAACCAATGTTCAATCGCCACAATTGGGTGTAAACAGAGGCTATCTTGCCAATGCAGAAAAGGTAAATGTAAAAGGTTTAGAGCTTGATGGAACTTATCAATTGGAAAGGTTTTTTACGCTAAATGCTGCGCTGGCTTATCTGGATGGCAAATATGTAAAGTTCACTAATGCTCCGTTGCCTCTTGAAGAAACCGGCCATACCGAATCGGTTAATGGCGTGGCTACGCAGGTGGCGTTTAAAGATGCTTCTGGAGGTCGTTTACCGGGGATATCTAAATGGAATATTTCTGGCGGTGCAGAATTTAGTGTTCCGGGTAATCTGGCAACTAAAGCGGGTAGATATTTTATTGCGGGAGATGCGAGTTACCGCTCAGAATATTCTTCAAACCCCACACCTTCGAGTGTATTGAATGTTGACGGCTATTCTTTATTTAATGCCCGTTTAGGATTTAAATCGGATAAGTTCTCTGCATTTGTTTGGAGCAGAAATGTTACAAATAAAAATTATTACGAACAATTGCAGGCTGCCGCGGGTAATTCTGGCCTATACGCCGGTGTACTTGGTGATCCAAGAACTTATGGAGCTACCTTGCGTTATTCATTCTAACATTATCTGTGCCGGCGACTAAACCTTTTCATTTCCATAGGGTCTTATCATTAACACATAAAAACCTATAATATGAAAACAATTAAGTATCTATTTCTTTTGCTGGCAGTAGCTGTTAGCTTTAGTTCATGTATCGTTGCCGAACGTGGAGGCAGACCTCACCATCACAGACATTATTATGGTTATTAACCCAATTATCATTTAATATAAAAGAGGGTGCCCTTGGGTACCCTCTTTTATATGAATAGCAGAACTTATAGAATTAGATCTTTATGCGGCAGGGTAAAATAAAACGTGGAGCCTTTTCCCTCTTCACTTTCTACCCATATCTGGCCGTCATGGCGCTTAATAATTTCAGCACTCAGGTATAAGCCTATACCAAATCCGGAGATGGTTTTAAACTTTCTGCTTTCTACCCGGTAGAAGCGGTCAAACAACAAACCGATATCATCCTTTGGAATACCGATCCCCTCATCCCTGACACTCACCAAAGTCTCTCCATTCACTTCCTTGCAAAGTACCTCTACAATTTTACCCTGCGGAGAATATTTGATGGCGTTACCAATTAAGTTATTAATGACCTGCCCAATCTTTTCGCGGTCTGCAAAAACCATAACTTCCTGGCTGTTTCCGGTCGAAATGTTATGTGTCCGATCTGTGAGTGTAATTTCTTCAATGACTTCGGCAATCAGTTCATTCAAACAAAATTGCTGCTTTTCCAGGTTAATCTTACCGGCTTCCAGACGTGACAAGTCTAAAAAGCTCTTAATCATGTTGTTCATCTTATTGACCTGCCCATCCGCTTTGCTCAGGGAATTTGTAGCCTGAATATCTCCACTTGCTTTTGCCTTGGAACTCAATAATTGAACATAGGCTTTTAATGAAGTAAGCGGGGTTTTCAATTCATGGCTCACCATGGCAATAAAATCATTCTTCCGGATTTCATCCTGTTTATGTTCTGTGATGTCCAGCAGGATTCCTGAAAACCGAACGGGAACTCCTTCTTTATCTCTGTAAATTCTTCCTGTGGCCCTCATCCAGCGCAATTGCTGATCGTAGTGGCCTTTAATGGAGAACTCCAGATCGAAATGCTCACCTTTAATGACCGAAGATTGAATAGCTTTCTGGACCACACCTCTGTACTCCTCAGTAACCTGTGCAATAACCGTATCATAGGTCATTTCTTCATTAGACTTATAGCCAAAGAGTTCCTTCAACCTTGGAGAAACCGTTAGGCGCTTACTGAGCGGATCGTAATGCCATGTACCCAGGTTTGCTGACTCAATTGCAATCCTGAGCATTTCTTCTGCCCGTTCTACTTTATGTCTGCTTTCTACTCTCGCGGTAATATCTTCGGCACCAACAATAACCCCATAAACACGTCCCTCAGCATCAATCATCGGATCATAAAAGAAACTCACATATTTCTTTCCAATTCCGTTGCCCGTATTGAAATAGAATACCTCTTCTTCCTGCCCGTATGGTTCTCCTGTTTCATAAACAGTTTTCAGATATTCAAGAAAAGGCTGTCCAACCAACTCAGGAAGGATCTGCAACAGAGGCAGGCCAATAACCTCCTCCTTCTTTTTGTTCCACAGATCCAATAAACGCTGGTTGGCTATTTCAGCAATCCAGTCTTTTCCTTTCAATACCAGCAATGAATAATGTGCATTCATCACAACACTTCTGAAACTCGATACGCTCTCTTCCAGCTTCTGTTTAACCAATACCAAAGGGGTAACCTCGGTAGCAATCATCATAATGCCTGTAGTATGCCCTTTTTTATCTTTGATCGGTTGGTATGCGTAATTAAAATAAGCTGTTTCCAGCTTTCCGTTGCGCAAAATAAAAGCTTTGGCTTCGTTACCTACCATAGCTTCCCCCCAGGTATAGACATCTTGCAGCAGTCTTAAAAAAGGCTGCCCTTCTAATTCTGGCAGGGCAACAGCCATAGGCATATTTAATACAGATTTGTTCTTTCCCCATAGTTCGAGCATTCGGGTATTGGCAGATTCAATAATCAGCTCTTTCCCCTTTAGGATGCCCATGCCTACCGGTGCCTGTTCAATCAGCTCCATAAAATAATTGCGGTTAGCCCGTTCATTTGCGAACCTGATTTCCTGATCAATATCCTTAACAGTGTACAACAAGTATTCTACGTCCCCTTTATGATCAACTACGGGAGAAATGTGGATGGATATGTATATACTTTTGGAATGATTGATGGGTATAAGGAGAAAAGGACTGATCTCAGCTTCAGATTTATACATCACCACCCTTTCCAGTACCTCCAGGATATTGGAAGGAAACAGATCTTTTTCTACGTCAAATATATCCTTTCCAATAAGAGCTTCCCTGTTCAACCCTGTTATTTTCAGATAATTATCACCAGCTTCATAAATACTAAATGATAATTCTTCCTTTTTAAGGACTAAGCCAACATGCGTTTTCTGAAGAAAAGCTTTAAATAAATCATCATTTTGGTGATCCATTAATTATATGTTCTACAACGGTTTTCAATTCATCAACATCGAATGGTTTCTCTAAAAAAGCATTATTGCCTACATTTTCGTTGCTGTAAATAAACTTAGGAAATGCAGACAGTAATAACACTGGAATATGTTTATGTTTTCCACTAGCCTTAATGAGTTTACAAAGCTCTCCACCATTAACTCCATTCAAATTGTAATCCAGGATAACAATGGTTGGGCGATGCTTCTCTACCAATTCCAAAATGTCATCAGTTTCCTCATAGAAGAACACCTCTTCACCATTATCTGAGAAAATCTCTTTAAAGATGTCCTCCATTTCCAGATCGTTCTCTACAATTAATATCCGCTTCTCCATTTTTTTTCAGATATAGATGATTAACCGCCTGCAAACCAAAGTGTCTTCAGGTTCAGCTAAAGGAAGAACAAAGAAATTGCAAAAAAGTTTTGAGGCAGACTATCTTATTTCTATGCCTGCATTGGAATAATCGCTTAAATTCACCAGTTTAGGATCAGCTTCCGTAACAATGACGTTAAGCAGATTGGCAGCGCAGAT
>NZ_DATMRL010000165.1:0-7836 GCF_035566355.1 Pedobacter sp. | reverse complement strand
AAAGGGATAAGAAGTACCCCGCTCTCTCCGGATGGTAGACAAGTACATAGGATCCGCAATATCGGCCGTAAAGTTCAGCGCTTCAAGTCCAAGCTTTTTCAGCACACGTCTAGACTTCAGGTCATACTGAATATCAATATTCTGACAGATCAGGGTGTTTTCGTCCTGTACAAATCTGGAGGTTTTATAAGTTGTTCCGGTAACCAGTAAACCTTTAAACGCGGCAATATCTCCCGGTTGCTGCCAGCGATTATAATATACACGTGAATCTACATTATAATGATAATCTCCAGACTCTACCTTATCAACCAGTGTTTGATTGTATTGCTGGCCACCAAAGGTATATCGAAATGAAGCATTCACAGATAAATTTTTATACCTGACCATGGTACTGAAATTGCCATAGGCTTTTGGCTCGGTACTACCCATGGCCTGCACATTATTTCCGCTCCAGACATAAGTTGGCTGACCATCGGCCCCCAGATAAAGTTCTTTTCCAGTACTTGGATCAATTCCCAGAGACGGTACTACCCAAATTGCTTTGCTGGAATAACCCTCTACGTACAGCACACCTGGGCTACCCAGGACCCCATTTTGAACCGCTTTCTGTGCATCCTTCAATGCCTGTGAGGTTTCCAAAACTTTATTTGCATTGTGCATTAAAGCTGCAGATATACTCCATGTAAATTTCTGGGGATTTGCAATCAGAAATCCAGTTGCTTTCAATTCATAACCTTTATTCCTCATTTTACCAATATTATCTGTATAAAATGAGAAGCCATTTGAAGCAGGCAAGTTAACAGAAGAAACCAGATCGTTAGATGTTTCAATATAATAATCGGCTGTGATTTTTAAACGTCTGTTTAAAAATTCCGCATCAGTTCCGACGTCGTATTTCAGGGTTTGCTGCCATTGCAGGTTGTCATTACCCAATCCCATAAGACGAGAACCAATCCAGTTAAAATAACGATCATTTGTATAATAACTGTAGGTAGATAAAGCTTGATAAGCATTAAAATTCTGGGAACCTGTTATTCCTACAGATCCTCTTAATTTTAAACGGTTAACGATCTTGTTATCTGCCAGAAAACTTTCATTATGGATATTCCAGCCTAAACCGGTAGACCAGAAGGGTGCAAAGCGCTTTTTAGAACCAAATTGCGATGATCCATCCAGACGAAGTGTCGCATCAACAAAATACTTATTAGCGTATATATAGTTAACATTACTTGTAATGCCCACTGCACGCGACAAGGACTCAGTTCCCGTTGGTTTTCCGTCCTTAGCGTATTGTAAACCCATAGAAATAAAATCAAAACTATCATTCGGAAAACCCTCTGCAGTAAAACTATAAGCAGAATTTTTGTCCTGGCGGACATTATAATCCACACCCGCAAATACCACGTGGTTTTTCCCAAATGTTTTAGAATAAGCAAGGTTCAAAGAGCCGTCGTATCCCAAACTATTGGAAACGCCGTACACATAATCTCCCTTTCTAAACACATCATCAACCCCATAATTAGCAAAAGCAGTATTATCTGCAGATCTGAACTTATCCGACTGAACAATGCCCTTGGTAAGACCAAGTTGTGCCCGTAAAGTCAGTTCTGGCTTGATGTTCCATTCTACCGAAGCATTGTTCACGATATTTGAGGTAGAAGATTTGTCGAATGTATTTAAAGTTGCATTATATAAAGGGTTTGTAGGTAATCCACCAGTCCAATAACTGGTCCAATCCAGGTTGCCGGGATCTCCAACCGTTTTTAAAACATTTCCGTTGTCGTCATAAGCCCTCCAATAAGGGTTCATTCTAGCATAATCAGAAAATGTGCCGTACGGAGATTCCGTTGATTTTCCCTGCTGCACCTGAAGATTATCTCTGAACCTGACGTTCTTATAAGTATAGGATAATGTAATCCCCCCGTTAAAGGTATTGCGGGAAGACCCTTTCATTACCCCTTGTATGTTATTCACCTGACCGGAAGCAGAATAACGAAACGCCTCGTCTCCCCCTTCAATGCGCAGATTATGACGTTGACCAATCCCTGTATGAAGCGGAATAGCCAACCAATCAGTTTCAACACCACGGTTTACCTCATTGAGCAGGTAATTATAGTATCTTTTCAATGGCAGATCCGTTTCTGCTCTTGCATTATTATAATAACCCGCAATAAACTCCAAATTAAGTTTGTCCCTTGCATTAAGTAAGCTATACTGCGTCAAATCAGGCGCTTCGATATTAACATTAGAACCAAAACTTAAACGAAGCTTACCTGGTTTGGGTGATCTGGTGGTAATTACAATGACCCCATTTGCACCTCTGGACCCATAAATGGCCGTTGCAGCTGCATCTTTAAGCATAGTGATGGATTCCACATCATTCTCATTAATATCCAGCATGGCCTGAAGCGAAGACTGAAAACCATCCAGTATAATTAAGGGTGTATTCAGATCAACCCGGGTATTGTTCTGCAAATCATTCACGTTTGGCATACTGGATCCTCCACGAATCTGGATCTCTGGCAAACGGTTTGGATTGGATCCAAAAGAGTTACTTTCAATAATATTAAAAGAAGGGTCAATATTCCTTAAAGAGGTGATTAAGTTACGATTACCGAATTGTTTCAATTCTTTTTGTGTTACCGTTGTGGAAGCACCAGTGAAACTTTTATCCGCTTTTTTAAATAAACCGGTATTGATCACCACTTCATTCATCTTATTCTCTGCGATCTCCATTTTGATCAGCAAAGGTCCCTGATTGGGTTTCAATTTCACTTCCTGGGTTTTATAGCCGATATAAGACACAATCAATACATCGTTCTCTGATCCCACTACAATGATAAAACTTCCGTCAGAACGCGTTGCTATTGGCCTCCCATTGGAGTCTTTAATGCGGATAGAAGCTCCTGGAATTGGCTTAGCTAATTCATCAACAACTTTTCCAACAATAGTTCGAACTGGCTGTACCAGCACAACACGCTCCAAAGCGGCATATTGAACTACTATAGTCTTTCTTGCCACCCTGTAAGTAAAGGGCTGATCTTTAAAACATTTTTCAAGAGCCTCCTCCAGCGAAGCATTAGTGACATTTATAGTAACAGGCCGGGCCCTGGACAAGGTACTGGCATCATAAAATAGATCGTAGCCGGTCTGTTTCCGTATTTTTTGTATGATTTGTTCTAATGGAGCGCCTTTTTCTTTTAGTGTAATCTGTGCGTAGCCGGTTGCGCTAACTTGCAGAATTACCGTGGTCAAGATAATAAAGGTCAGTTTCAATTTCAATAAAATATTGGCACAGGCACTGTTTTTTATACAGCGCCTAAATGTCCTGTAAAAATTCATACATTTGTTTGTTTGGGTTTAGTACATGATGTTTAGTAAAGTCGATTTATTTTTCAGTATTACCCAAACACTTACTCAGAAGAGTATCAGGTCCAGGAGCGTCCTACCGCTTCTGGATCTTTTTATGTTCAGGGATATACTGTTAGGGGATAGTAAAATTATGGCATAACAGATATCCTCCTTCCTTCAATTTTATAATGAAACGATTGAGTAAGACTCATGACTTCCAGCACGTCAAGTATTCCTTTTTGTCTCGAAATGGTGCCCGAAAAAGGTCTTTTAGAAATTTCCGGAGAACAGACAACCTCTATGTCATACCACCTGGAAATCTCTTTCATAATACTCCCCAGTTCTTCATGGTTAAACACAAAAGTATTGTTGATCCATGCAATTACGTCATCGGTATTTACCTTCAGTATTTTGATCTCTCCCTTTTCAACAACAGCCTGATCGCCAGGATTAATAACAACTGAATTACCATTCCCAGTTTTTACTTTTACCTGGCCTTCTACCAGCGTAGTTTTTATATTTTCCTCGTCAGAATAAGAGTTGACATTAAAATGTGTACCTAAAACTTCAATCGTTTGATTTTTAGAAACAACTCTAAATGGCTTTGATTTGTCATGAGCCACTTCAAAATACCCCTCTCCCTTAAGCTCTACCCTACGCTCGGCACCTGTAAATTTTGTTGGATAGCTAAACGTGGTTGCCGAATTTAACCAAACTTTTGTGCCGTCAGGCAGAAGGATCTGATACTGTCCTCCTTTAGGTGTCTCAATCGTATTTATAAGTGGCTTTTCTTGTTTGGAATCCTTGTTCACCCTATAAATCAACTGGCCATCTGAAGTTTTTGTAATCTCAACGTCTGCTTCTTTTGCAAGTTCTCCATTTCCTGCATCAGTAAGAGATAGCTTTTTACCATTTGCCAATGTCAGATAGGCCCTGTTCCCTCCGGGCTTAATTTCGTTTTGAACATAGTTCAGATCACTTTGTTCACTTCTGGTCTTAAAGTAATCCGTAGTATAAAAAAACAAACCAGCTCCTGCAACTATAAATACAACTGCAGCTGCAATACGTATCCATAATTTCCAGGTTCCACTATGTTCCTGAACAGGAAGATTTCTCTTTATTCTTTGGTCCCAGAATGTATAATCTGGTTCTGTCTTCAAATCTTCGGCTTGTGTAGACAAATCCAGGTACCAGCTTTCAATAAAAGCCTTTTCTTCCCGACTGGATAAGCCATTCTCATATTTCTTCAGCAGTTCTTTTGCTTCTTGTTCAGTCATGTTTTATAGAGCAATATTAGCCTGTTTAAATGAATGACCCTTTAAAACAGACGAAGTGGTAGATTTATTTAAAAAAAAATAATATTAATTTCATAATGCCCATAAAAAAGGTCATTCCCAGTCTTGCCCGCAATATTTTTAATGCATTATAGACTTGTTTTTTTACTGTTCCCTCTGTAATATTAATTTCCTCTGCAATTTGTTTATAACTCATATGTGCGTTTCGGCTCAATTCAAAAATTTCCCTCATTTTTGATGGAAGCATTTCAATTTCTTTTTCAATTTGCATCTGAAGTTCTTTTTCACGCAGAATTTCATCTGTAATATTATGGCCCTCTTTTTCAAAGTCGGGAAGTGTGATCAAATAATTGATTTGTACCTTTTCTCTCCTGATCAGTTTTAAAATTCGATTTCGAAGCGATGTATAGAGGTACGAAGCCAGTGAGGTGTTAATTTCCAGTGTCTCTGCTTGTGTCCACATTATGGTAAATAAGTCCTGTATCACATCTGCAGCTTGCTCTTCATCCTTAATCATCTTGCATGCATGACGAAACAACAGCGCCCAATACCTTTCGTAAATAACGGTATAGGCCCTTTGGTCCTGCTGCTTTAGCAAAACGGTTAATTCGGCGTCACTAAGTGTAGTGTAGGGGGCCATAAGGTTTTTACTTTACATAAAACATTTTACTATCTACAATTATAATCTAAATCACTTATAATATTTAGGCGGGTTAGCAAATATATAATTAGGTAAGAACTGCTATGATAATGAGGAGCGCATAAATCTAGCTATTCTCTTTAATCTTTACAATTACTTATTCATAAAATTCGCCAGCCCTTGAAAATTACAGGCGTGATCAGGATCAAAGATAAAAACAATAATCAAATACTACCAAGTTAGTATACTTTAAAAAGTCAAATCAATTCCCAGTCCCGACACCTTAGAAAGCAGATAATTCATCCTGTAAATTCCATTTGTTCGAAACAAAATAATTACACCAAACACCGTTAATATTATAAATGGTATTGGTATAATTGTTAGCGACATGAAAAAGATACTCATCATTACAGGATTTCTATTTTCGATACTGCTCGAAGTTAGTGCCCAAAACAAACCCTGGAAATTTGCACATGTAACCGATACACACGTTGGTAGCGAAACTGGTGCAGAAGATTTAAGACGCACCGTCCGGGACATCAACAACAGCCCTGACCTGGAATTCGTAGTACTCACTGGCGATGTGACTGAATTTGGTGCCGACAAAGAACTCCGGCTTTCCAAATCAATTTTAAAAAAACTGAACAAACCCTGGTACATTATTCCAGGCAATCACGATATGTGCTGGTCAGAAAGTGGCGGCAATAGTTTCAGAACCGTATTTGGTGCTGAGACCTTTTCTTTTAAACACAATGGCATTTTATTTCTCGGTACCAACTGTGGTCCAAATATGCGAATGAGTCCCGGGCAAATTCCACGTGAGAACATTGTTTGGCTGGATTCCGTACTTAAAGCTACTCCAAAATCCACTCCTATTATATTTGTGAACCACTATCCTCAGGATTCCTCTCTGAATAACTGGTATGAAAGCATTGACCGGCTAAAAACCCACAACATTCAACTCATCCTTTGCGGCCATGGTCACAATAATCATTTGTTGAATTTTGAAGGTATCCCAGGCATAATGGGACGTTCAAACCTCCGTGCAAAAGATTCCATCGGCGGTTACAATATCGTGACCATTGCTAAAGACTCAATATTCTACAATGAACGTAAACCAGGCATGACCACAAATCCAAATGCCTGGGCAACTGCCAGACTTTACCTACACGACTTCACTACTTTAGATAAATATCCACGCCCCAATTTTGATGTAAACGAAAAATATCCTGACACAAAAAAGGTTTGGAGCGTGCAGGATGACAGTGATATAGGCGCAGGAACAGTGATTTCAGGCCAGCATGTTATTGTAGCCAATACAGATGGCTGGATCAAAGCCTATGACATCAACAATGGAAATAAGGTTTGGGGCATAAAAACAGGCGGAAAGATCTACAGTACACCAGATGCAGCAGGAAACTCTATAGTAGTAGCAAGCACAGATAAATATCTCTATTGTCTGGACAATACCACCGGAAAAATTAATTGGAAAGCTGCATCGCACAAACCGATAGTTGCTTCCCCGGTCATTGACGGTGATAAAGTATTTTACGGTAGTTCAGACGGACATTTCATATGTTACAACCTGAGTACCGGTAAACGGCTCTGGAAATTCAAAAAAGTAAAGGGTTTTACTGAAAGTAAACCCGTTGTGAAAAATGGAAAGGTCTATTTTGGCAGCTGGGGCAATTCCTTTTATGCCCTGGATAAAAACACCGGTACATTGATTTGGCGCTGGGATGATGGTTATACCAACCGCATGTTCTCCCCCGCTTCCTGTGTTCCGGTCATCACCGGTAACCGACTCTACATCGTAGCACCAGACCGCCACATGACCTGCCTCAATGCGGCAACCGGAACCGTGATCTGGCGTAAAGGAGATCCCAAAATAAGGGTCAGAGAATCCATGGGGCTTTCTTCGGACAGTAGCCTCGTGTATGTAAAAACTATGGACGGTGATGTATTAGGTATTTCTTCGCAAGCAAATGAGATGGAAGTAAAATGGAAAGGTGGTAAAAATATGGGTTATGAAATCTCGCCTTCTTTAGTTCAGGAATATGCGGGCCTGGTATTTGGATTAAGCAACTCGGGGAACATCTACGCTTTTAACCGTAGAGATGGCTCATTGGCCTGGATCCATAAACTTTCTAATGCGTTGGTAAACCCTCTGTCCTTTCTCAAAGACAACAGGTTGATCGTAACCACCATGGATGGAAAGATTACTTGTCTAAAATTCTAGTATATTCGCGGCTTTGAACTAACGGAATAAAAATGAGACTAGAAGAACAACTGCTTAAAAGAAGTGAAAATAAATGTGAATTGTGTCAAAGCAGTGAACCACTCCATCTTTATGAAGTACCTCCTCAATCCAGCAGCAATGAAGACAATTGCACCATGATTTGTACCACCTGTTTGAATCAGATTGAAAGAAAAGAAGAACTGGACAGCAAACACTGGAATTGCCTTAGCGGCAGCATGTGGAGCGACATACCAGCTGTACAGGTTGTATCCTGGCGTATGCTGAACAGACTTAGCAACGAGAGCTGGGCT
>NZ_DATMRL010000164.1:0-6586 GCF_035566355.1 Pedobacter sp. | reverse complement strand
AATATTATTTCTGCCAATGGGGACTTAAGAGGTGCAGTACAGGTTCGTTTGCAGCGGGATCCCCGGCATATTTTTGAAGGCATTATAAAACCTGCTGAATCTTTTGATCTGAGTCTGTGCAATCCACCCTTTCATGCTTCTGCTGCCGAGGCAGCTGCCGGAACACAACGTAAACTCCGCAATTTAGGTAAGCCGAAGAACGTGCTTAACTTTGGAGGGCAGAACGTCGAGCTTTGGTGTAAAGGTGGGGAGCTGGGGTTTATCCGTACCATGATAGAGGAAAGCCATAAATTTTCGGGACAATGCAAATGGTTCACCACGCTTGTTTCAAAAAGTTCAAACCTTCCTTTTGTTTATGGCTATGCGGAAAAAGCAGGCGCATTACATGTCCGGACGATGGAGATGGCACAAGGTCAGAAAATCAGCCGTTTTGTAGCCTGGTCCTTTTAAGGACAGGCTACTCCAATAGTAATGCGTCATCTTCGTCGTCTGTAAGGTGTAACTGGATGCTGTCGGTTCCGGCTATGCCTTCTACAGATCCCCGGATATGAGCCGCATTAAGAAGTACTTTTTCCAGTTGCTTTTCCCTCGCCTTCCACAGTCTTTCCATTGCATCGCGTTCTTTTTGGATAGATAACTTCATACTCATAAATCCTTCCCTAATGGCTTTCCATTGTTCAGAAAATTCATTGCTGGTTAGGTAGTCATAAAGCATATGCATTTTGTCGCCTCTGTTTTCCTGCGATTTATTTGCGGTAAATAATTTTACAATGCCATCTCTAAGCATGTAGGAGACTGCTTTTACTTCATCAAAGGAACAAATCCATACCCCATCCTTTTCTCCAAAGCAATCCATTCCCTTCGGATAGGCTTGTGTAACAATTACGGCCACATCCACGCCAACACTTCGCATGTCTTTTTTTAACTTCTCAATCCAATCCATGGAGAAGTCTTTTGTTCGTTTGCTTTCATAAATGATCTTTCCGCATTCCTGCCCAAACTGATTGCGTATATGATGGATACAATCTGCGCCTCTAACCCCTTTTCCTACTTCCGTAACCAGGTCAAAAGGGAAAGCATTTCTAAGTAATTCTTCCAGGATAAGTTCCTGGACCTCGCCTTGCAATTGCATAGAGCCTTGCTCGGCTTTACGTTTCATTTCTTCCGCAAGCTTTTTCTGGTCGTCCAGTTGTTTTTCCAGTTCTTTTACTCTCAGTTGATGTTCTGTCTCTTTCAATGTGCTTTTTTCAGCCTCCTGTTTGCGGATTTGTTCTACAAGTTCTGCACGTTGTTCCTGGAGTTTGCGTTGCATTTGAAGTTCGAGTTCTTCTTCTTTATTTTTGATTTCCTGCTCCCTTTTTAGGAATTCCAACTCTTTCGAACGGGCAAGTTTTAGTTTTTCTTCCTGTTCTTTATTTGCATTGTCAAGTAACTGAAGTCTGTTCTCGAAATCCCCGGCGATTGTTTTTCGCAGATTTTCCTCCAAGGTTTCCTGAAGCTGTTTCTTTTCGTTGGCCAACTGCTCTTCAAAAAGCTTCGACTGTTGTTTTTCTCTCTGCTCAAAAGTTTGTTCCAACTGCTTTTGCTGCTGTGTAAACTCTAGTTGCTTTTGCTTAAATTCTTCTTCCTTTTGTTTGGTAAAGGACATCATTTTTTCCCGAAGATCTTTTTTATATTCTTCAGCCATGACTTCCTCTATAGGGAAGGAATGGGAACAATTAGGGCATTTTATTTCTGTTGACATAATTTTCTTAAGTGGTTATTTGGCTACAAATAAACTGTCTGCAAACTTAACTGAAACATTTCGGGTCTCCTGTTCATCTATGGATATCTGAAGAGAGCCATCGAAGGAAACTTTTTCAATAACTGTGATTTTTGTTCCAATACTGATGCCCAATCGCTTTAGATATTGTAAAAATAGCACAGACGTATCTTTTACTGCAACAACCCGGCAACTTTCTCCGGCTTTAAGGTCCGAAAGAATCATTTTAACCGCAGGGGGCATGTCGCCATTTGCTTTCGGAATAGGATCGCCGTGAGGATCAAATTCAGGATAACCGAGAAAATCTTCTAGTTTACTGACCAGTTTCTCAGATTGAATGTGTTCCAGTTGTTCTGCTACCTCATGGACCTCATCCCAGCTGAAATCCAGCTTTTGATATAAAAAGGTTTCCCAAAGACGATGCTTTCTCAGAATAGTTAAGGCATTTTTTTTTCCGATTTCTGTTAATGAAATTTTACCATAACGCTCATAATCAACTAGTCCCTTTTCCTTCAATTTTTTGAACATATCCGTAGCTGTAGCAGGTTTAACGCCTAAATAGGCAGCCATTTCGTTTGTGCCAGCTTCCGGTCTTCCTTCACATTGACTGCATATTTTAAACAGTGCTTTCAGGTAATTCTCTTCAGTATAAGATAACATCATACAAATATAAAGCAATATATATCAAAGTTTATTTGTTAGATTAATCTAACTTAATTAGTTTTGCTGCTATGATAAATTAATTTTAGACTTGCTTAAAACAATTTTATGAATGTTGAAAAATGTGCTGCTTATAAAAAATATTACCTTCTGGTCCCCTTATTCTTTACTGTTATCTGTTCCGTTGCTCAAACAGATACAAGTCTGGTTAAGGTTTCTAATTTAAATGAGGTTGTTGTAACCGGGGTCAGTCGGGGAACAGTTTTAAGAAAAAGCCCGGTGCCTATTGTAGTACTCTCCAAGAGGGCGATGGATCAAAATACAAACAACAACTTAATAGATGCTATCGTTAAAGGTGTGCCGGGTGTGAGTGCGGTAACCACGGGACCAAATATTTCTAAACCCTTTATACGGGGCTTAGGTTATAACCGGGTACTTACTTTGTATGACGGCTTGCGCCAGGAAGGACAGCAGTGGGGAGATGAGCATGGTATTGAAATTGACCAATATGGGATTTCAAGGGTGGAAGTTGTTAAAGGACCTGCAAGCCTCACCTATGGCTCTGATGCCGTTGCTGGCGTGATCAATATGATTCCGGAGCGGCCAGCATTTTTGGAGAGCTTGTTGAAGGGTGATTTTACACAAGATTTTCATACCAATAATGGGATGTTCGCGAGTTCACTGGGGTTGGGCTATGTTAAAAATGACTGGACATATGCATTTAGGGCAACAGGTAAATTTGCGCACAATTACCACAACAAGGTAGATGGATGGGTATATGGGACAGGATTTAGGGAATATAATTTATCAGGAAGTGCCAGGCTGGACAAAAAATGGGGGTTTAGTAAAATTGCTGCAAATGTCTATGATAATCTTCAGGAAATCCCGGATGGGAGCCGGGACTCGTTGAGCAGAAAATTCACCTATCAAGTGCTTGATGATGGGGATGACATTAAACACCGGCCTCTGGTGCCCGAAAATTTACTGAAAAGTTATTCTATTGTTCCACTGCATCAGCATATACAACACTACCGGCTTTATAATACGAGTCAGATTAATCTTGGAGAAGGGAGTTTGTCTGTTTTGCTGGGGGGACAGCAAAGCATCAGAAGGGAGTACAATCACCCAACTCTAGCCGGGCAGGCAGGACTTTATGTGGTATTGAATACACTTAACTTTGACCTAAAATATAATTTGCCAGCAATTAAAGGCTGGGAGAGCACTGTGGGACTGAGCGGAATGTATCAAGGCAACAGGAGTAAAGATGCAACAGATTTTCCTATTCCAGATTATAATCTCTTTGATTTGGGCGGATTCTTATTTGTAAAAAAAACATTTGGGAAAATAGACATATCAGGAGGGCTTAGGTTTGATCATCGCAATACCAGCTGGAACGATTTTTATGTAGGGGCAAATCCTGCTAATGGCTTCAAGAAGCGGGCAACGGGAGTGGAGATCGCTCAGGCTAATCTGCAATTTCCAGCCTTTGATCATGCCTATAAAGGTCTTTCCGGAAGCATTGGATTGACCTATAATATCACAGAGCGGTTGTTGGTTAAAGCCAATATTGCCAGGGGCTACAGGGCGCCTAATATTACCGAAATTGGGTCGAATGGGTTGGATCCGGGTGCTCATATAGTTTATCTGGGCAATAGAAATTTCGTTCCGGAATTTAATTTGCAGCAAGATGTGGGCTTTATTGCTTACCTCAAGGATTTAGACTTCAGTTTTGAAGTATTCAATAATCACATTCAGAATTATATTTACCAGGCTAGGTTAACCGATAAAAACGGAGATCCGGTTATTATTGTTCCAGGTAATTTAACTTATCAATATCAACAGTCAAAAGCCAGGTTGTATGGACTGGAAACGACGTTGAATATCCATCCTGATCAAATAAAATGGTTTAGTTTTAACAATAGTCTTTCTTATGTGACCGGTCAAACCCATGGAGCGTATTTGCCTTTACTTCCTCCTTTACATATCCGATCAGAACTTAAATTTACCGGATTAAAAAGAAAAGGTCTGATTCAGCAGCCTTATTTTAAAATTGAACTGGATAGATATGCGGACCAAAATCGATTTTATTCTCTTGACGATACGGAAACCTTTACTCGAGGATATACGCTTTTTAATGCGGGTATAGGGGCTGTATTCAATACAAAGAAAAATAGAAGACTTTTTGATCTGTTTATTCAGGGCGAGAACTTGTTTAATCTGGCCTATCAATCCCATTTAAACAGACTTAAGTATTTTGAATATTATAGCACCTCCCCTGATGGAAGATCTGGTATTTATAACATTGGAAGAAATTTGAGCTTTAAGGTTATTGTTCCTATCTGATAGACAACAGCTATTGGAAATCGATAACCAAATTCATTAAATATTTTATGGTTGGCTTTGGTTAAGGGTTATGATCTGTTGCTTTATGTTTTCATAAGAAAATGGATCTTATTGCGTTTTTAAGGTGCATTTTACAATATTTTGTAGTTAATAATTTGATATTGCTCTATGGTCAAAGTTTTGCTTTTTGCAATATATTTTTTTTTGTGGCATAATATATTTTTGCATTGCGTTGCAGTATGTTTAACTTCGGTGTATAAATAAGAATCGATAATAAGATCAATATGAATAGAATTGGGCTAAGAATAAGAAGCTTAAGGCAAAAGATAGAAAACAGCCAGGAGCAGATCGCAAAAAAATTAGGAATTTCTATTCCTGCTTTTTCTAAAATGGAGACCGGTATTACAGATATTAATGTTTCAAGAATTTTTCAGATCGCAGAATTATTTAAAGTAAAACCATCTTTTTTCTTTGAAGATGATGACAAAGGCGGACATATAGATACAGACAAGTTGGAACTTGTGGAGCAAATACAACAAAAGACCTCTACAATTGTAGATCTACAGGCCAAACTTATTCAATGCTATGAAGAAATTGAGGAACTGAAAAAAAATTCTAAATAGTTTATGTTTTCTGGTGGTGGAAAGCATAGTTTTTGTGTTTTGTAAATGACTTAGACTGGCTGTTTTATTTAGCTGGAATATGTTAACTTTAAACCATGATTTACCAGTCAACCTACCAGGCCGCAAAGATAATTGCTCCCAAAGTGGAAGCCATATTCGCACAGCATTTATCTGCTGCAAAGGAAAGTGGAGAGGAGGATCTTGCTCCATTGCCTGTTGCCCATCTGGTAGAACATATTATTGATGCCACCTTTTGGGCCAGCCTTCGTAAAGAAGAAGGACATTCGCCCAAGATCTCTTTGGCCTTTTTGCCACCGGAACAGGCGGGTAATCCTCTGTTGTTTAAATACAATCTTCCTTTAAATCCAGGTACACTAACAAAGATTGCGCCGGGTGTTGAACGCGCTGGTATTCATTTGGGTATTTGGTATGATGGAGAAGAGTTGTATGTGTGGGGTACAACTTTAAGTATTCCAAATTTTTGCTTTGTATTGGATGTGTCTGAACCAGGTCTGCTTGTCATTAAACACAGAAGGATCTATGGTTTTGGAAAATATACAAATATTGCCGTTTTGAAGGGCGAACAGATTAAGATCGTAGATAATTCTTCTCCAAGGTCTCATGATTGGCCAACAATGTTACTTTCCTTATTAGATTTAACTGCTCCATCCTATTGGAATGATTCTGTTAATGTGCTGATCCAGATTGCTGTTTCTATGCGCTCGCATCAACGGGGAGGAACACTTCTTGTTGTGCCATCTGAACATAATAATTGGCTTCAGTCTATCGTAAAACCGATTCAGTATGGTGTTCAGCCCTCATTTCGTGGTCTGTCTAAGTTACTCATGCAAGACCGGAAAGAGGCGAGCCAGATCTTTTGGCAAACTGCTTTGAAAAGGGAGGTAGAACATTTGTCGGGGCTTACTGCGATCGATGGAGCAACTGTTGTGAACGATAAATATGAATTGTTGGCATTCGGAGCAAAGATTGGACGTGCCAAGGGAAAAGAGAGTGTGGAAGAATTGTCTTTTAGTGAGCCTATAGTAGGGGGAGGAGCGGTGGTGATGCATGCCTCTAAGGTTGGAGGAACAAGGCATCTTTCTGCTGCACAGTTTATCCATGATCAGCGTGATGCGATTGCTTTGGTGGCATCACAAGATGGACATTTTACGATTTACACCTGGTCTTCGCAGTATAA
>NZ_DATMRL010000163.1:0-3321 GCF_035566355.1 Pedobacter sp. | reverse complement strand
GGAACAGTTAAACCTGGTGTACACCACCGTGAATGGCTGGGAAGGAAAACTGGACCTCTACCTCCCCCCATCAAAGAAAAAGGGCAGTCCACTGGTCATTAATATCCATGGTGGCGGCTGGAACAAAGGCGTTAAAGAATCACAAACTGGTTTTTTGCCATTCTTTACCAGAGGCTATGCAGTAGCCAACATTGAATACCGTTTAACCGGAGTGGCAACTGCACCAGCTGCTGTAGAAGACACCAGGTGCGCTTTGATCTACCTCATCAGGAATGCCAAAAAATTCCATATAGATGTGAACAGAATCGTGATTATGGGCAGCTCTGCCGGTGGACATCTTGCCCTTATGGGCGGCTTGCTGGAGAATAATCCGATCTTCGACAGCAATTGTCCAGGTGTAAAAAACATTAAAGTTGCTGCTATTATTGACAAGTTCGGGATCACAGATGTTTGGGACTGGGCTTATGGTCCTTATAAAACCAGTACCTCTGCAACCAGCTGGTTAGGCGACAAAGCAAAGGATCAGGAATTTGCTAAATCCGTATCTCCGCTATACCAGGTAAAAAAGAACAGTCCTCCAACCTTCATTGTGCATGGCGATGCAGATCCGATTGTCCCTTATCAGGAATCATTGGCCTTAAAAGCCAAATATGACGAACTGGGTGTTAAATGCGAATTCATGACCGTTAAAGGAGGCTTACACGGTAAATTCTCTAAAGAAGATGATGAGGAACTGACCAGAAGAATCATGGCCTTTTTAGACAGTACTGGCCTTTAAACACAGAAAGAGAGCAACATGAAGATCAAAGGATTAAGATGGTATATTATTGCGCTGATTGCCCTGGCAACCGTGATCAATTATATCGACAGAAGTGCAATTAATATCATGTGGCCCTATATCTATAAAGATTTTGGAATTGCAGATGCAGATAACAAAAGTGCGCTGGCGCTCATCACTACATTTTTTATGATTGCTTATGCCCTGGGGCAAACCTTTACAGGAAAACTGATGGATGCAGTGGGTACACGCATCGGGATGACCTTATCCATTATTGGCTGGAGCATCTCTATTGCATTACATGCCTTTGCCAGATCCTTGCTTTCGTTTAACCTCTTCCGCTTTATGCTGGGCTTCAGCGAAGCCGGAAACTGGCCTGGCGCTACAAAAAGCAATGCGGAGTGGTTTCCTGCAAGAGAAAGGGCTATTGCTCAGGGCATATTTGGCGCCGGAGCCTCTCTGGGATCCGTGATCTCCGCTCCCATTATCGCCCTGTTGTATGTTGCTTTCGGCTGGAAAATGACTTTTGTACTGATCGCAGGGCTTGGATTGATTTGGATCATCCCCTGGTTGTTCATCAATAAAGCAACACCAGATAAGCACAGCTGGCTTACAGAAAAGGAGCGGAACCATATTTTGGATTCAGATCCAGGATCCAAAAAACAAACAGAAGAAGCCCCGGTACTTGGCTGGAAAGAGCTTTTGAAATTCAGGAACACCTGGGGCATCATTATGGGCAGGTTCTTCATTGACCCAGTTTGGTGGCTTTTTGTAACCTGGCTACCAACCTTTCTGAAAGAACAGTTTCTTTTTGACATTAAACAAATAGGTGCCTTTACCTGGCTACCCTACCTCTTTGCCGCTGCAGGCAGTTTACTGGGCGGTTATCACTCTTCCCAGCAAATCAAAAAAGGAATACCTGCCGTCAAAGCTAGAAAGAATGCCATCGCACTGGGTTGTCTTTTAATGCTTCTGGCACTTGTGACCATTGTCTATTTCCTGGACACCTTAAAAGACAGACCAAGCCTGGCCATGGTTTTAATTGGCATTACTCTTTTTGGTTTTCAATTCCTCATTGGAAATTTACAAACCTTACCAAGCGATTATTTTAATGGCAAAAATGTAGGCACCGTAGCCGGAATGGGCGGTACTGCCGCAGTAGCAGGCACCTTACTCACCACGTGGGCAGTTCCCGTCCTCACACAAACCAGTTATGTGTCCTTTTTTGTACTTGCCGCAGTGCTTGTACCCATCACCTGGATTTGTATTAAATATATAACCTCAAAAAAAATACATTCTTAATTTATGAATATGCGTTTAAAAGACAAAGTAGCAATTGTAACCGGTGGATCCAGAGATATTGGCAGAGCTGTTTCCATACAGCTGGCCAGACAGGGCGCTAAAGTAGTGATCAACTACCACAGCAATATAGAGAATGCCAATGAAACCCTCCATCAGATTAAAAAAGACGGCGGTGAAGCCATCATTGTAAAAGGCGATGTGACCAAATCAGCAGATATAGCACAATTGATTGCGGAAAGCCATAAGGCCTTTGGAAACAACATAGATATCCTGGTCAACGTAGCCGGTGGTATGGTCGCCAGAAAAACCACTGCCGAACTCGATGAAGCCTTCTGGGACCAGGTCATGGACCTGAATCTAAAAAGCGTCTTTCTCGTATCCAAAGCCACTATCCCCTCCATGGGCTCAGGTGGTTCCATCATCAACCTGTCTTCACTGGCCGGAAGAGATGGAGGTGGTCCCGGTGCAAGTGCCTATGCAACCGCAAAAGGGGGTGTTATGACCTATACCCGTGCCCTTGCAAAAGAACTTGGCCCGAAAAATATCCGCGTCAATGCTGTGCTTCCCGGAATGATCGCCACCACCTTCCATGACACCTTCAGTAAGCCCGAAGTAAGGGTAAATGTAGCTAATGCAACTTTACTGAAAAGAGAAGGCACAGCAGAAGAAGTCGCAGACCTGGTGGTTTATCTCGCTTCTTCAGAATCCAGCTACCTCACCGGAACCAATATCGACATCAACGGGGGATTGAATTTCTCCTAAATACAAGGGGCTGCATGAGTTTGCAGCCCCATATCAATATAGCGCCTCGCCAGACCACAACTAACCAATATAAACCTAATCATTATGAATGCTAAAGTTTACTTTAAGAGCATTTTGCTTGCCGTACTGTGCTGTTTTTTGTCAAAGCAGCCGGTATATGCCCAAACTAAGGTTACTGTTCAGGGTATTGTTAAAACATCGGACGGGGCAGCTCTACCAGGCGCTTCTGTAAAAGTTAAAAACTCCAAACAGGGTACCGTAACAGATCCTTCGGGTGGTTTTACCCTCAACGTTGAACCAGGACAGGTGCTGGAAATCAATTACCTCGGTTATCAGCCGCAGTCTTATACCGCTACAAAAAGCGAAACCATCCATATTACCCTGCTGGAAATTCAGAATACCATGGAAACCGTAGTCGTTATTGGCTATGGTACACAGAAAAAATCATCTGTAACTGGTGCAGTAGCCAAATTAAACAA
>NZ_DATMRL010000162.1:0-3929 GCF_035566355.1 Pedobacter sp. | reverse complement strand
TACCTTGTTGGCAAAAGAGGTATGAACAGCTAACCTGCCAGGCAAGTGCAACGTAGTTGGGCAAATGGGCAAATTTATTTGGGATCATCAATTTCAGGTTACGTACATCTTTAAAACCGGTTTGATTTTTTCTAAACAGTTTAGTTTCAGAAACGGAGCTGGCATGAAAAAAATCGATTTTGTTGAATGAACCGATTAAGCTGTTTACATCAGGATGGGAATTAAACTCATATTTTGTAAATGAGTTAAGTATTTCTGAGATAGTGGTTCTGCTTTGTCCTTCAGCCGTCCAATGAGCTAAAACATATTTGTCCTTTTCGCAAACCGGTCTGATGGTTACGATCTTTTCTTCTGAAGTTTTATTTATTTCTTCCCAATCTAAAAGTGTTGTTGTTATCGTAGGAAGTATTGATTTTTCATTGGTCATAATAAAATATATTAGTTTGTGAAATTTTGATTTAGTGCAGTAGATCTTTAATACCTAGCAAATGCATTCTTGCGCGGAAGTTTTTTTTAAATAAACCCTAAGAGGCAAATAAAATAAAAGCAATTTCAGTTTCATTTAGTTTTTAATGAATTAATACTTGCTTATTTTTTCTATGGCATCTTTTGCAACAATTGTGAGCAGATCATTCTTACAATCCCATATAGAGAAAAAGTTTTTTGAAACAACCATGTGTTGTTCCCATTTTGCAATCTTTTCATAGAGCATGAGTGTGCAAATGTCAGTTGCTGTTATCAATTCATCAGTTTCGGATATATGTGAATGTATAGTTCCAAAAACTGAATCGTCATTTTCAGTCTTTGTTCCATAGTTTAGTACACTCATTTCTTTATGCAATGGTTTTACCTCAACAAGGATATTTTTAGGAGTAAATGTTAATAGATAGTCATTTCCAAATATTACTATGCCATTTGCGTGGGGCCCTGTCAAAATATAAACTTTTCGTTCATTTTTTGTAATTATTGGTATCAGGTTAGGATCGGTTTGCTCATAAAGTTTTATACCAGTATCTGTGCGGATCTTTTCATTGGCGATGGAACGAATAAGGAATAGCTGTTCCTCTACTCTTGTAAAATTTCTTATTGACAGGTCCGACCTCGCTTCCTTAGTATTGTAACTGCTGTCAAACGATATTGTTCCAATGACTTTTGGTTTTTGTTCTTTTGAAAAGAATATGCATTTTACCAGATTTGCGTCCTCATAGGAAAAAAAGCCGCCGATTTTTCCATGGTCTTTAAATTGTTCCATGAAAACATCCGTTCCAAACCAGGAAGCCATTTCCAATTTATAAAGATGTTTACCTTCTGCAACGATCAGCTTTGAATTCTCTTCGATTTTGTTTTGTCCAAAAGAAGAAAAGATTGCTAGTAATAGTATGAGTGCTAATAATATTTTATTCATAACAGTATTATTTATAAGAGTTAGATATTTTAGATGCTTGAATAAGGTTGTTGAAAAAAGGTTCCTGTAGGTTTTACAAATAATGCGTGGTGAAATACAACGACCAATTATTTAGATTTTATTTCTGAGTACAGCAATGCATTAATACAATGCCCGGGCATCGAAATGCCCCGGCTAACCAAAAATCAAACTGTAGAATCTTTAAGAAGAATTATTTTAAAATAAAAGCTGTCTGTTTCATCTTCCCAGTTATATTCAAATCTATACTTATCAGTATCATATTTGCGCATAAAAGAGTTTATTGTTTCAATATCTGCCTTTTTAAATTCTTTAAGCACCCCAACTATTTCCTTCTTACATGCAATTTTTGATATGCTGAGTACAAGATCAATTAAAGTATGTCCCACTCCTTTTCGTCTATGATCTAATTTTACATCAAGAAATATGAGTTCTATTTTCTCGGTCGTAATGTATAGGAAGGCTCTTGCAATATTTGCCTTTTGGAATTTGTATCCATGCACTTTTTCATAGGTTCTTACCAATAATTCAACCCAGTTCTCATTTACATACGAAATTGATGTAACTAAATAATCCCAGTATTTCGACGAAACAACATTATTGATTACGCCTGGTCTTCTTTGAATTAATTCCTGCAGTACAACCGCTTTTTCTTTCTGTTCTAAAAATTCAGCGATATCAATGTCGTCGAATTTGGGTTTGTTTTTATTTATAAGATTTCCAAAATAATTTGCAAACCAATTCCCGGGCTTAGTGTTCATATCTTGTTATTTTCGCAGGTCGCGGCAAATTGGTGCGTTTGATAAGCTTAGTCAATTTTATTTTTTTGTTGATGTCCTTTTGTTACCAGATAGGAAAATTATCAGTTCTTTGATATTTGGTTTCGTGTTCTTTCTCTGCTTTTTCAAATAAAAACAATATACCTTTTCTGCAATAAAATTCTAATATTGTTATTACATGGGTTTGGCATCTTTTTTTAATGAGAGGATGGTTAATCAGTAGCAATTCACTCGAATCAAGAAAAAGTTGCGGGGTAAAACAATCCCCCTCTTTTGCATTAGTTAATGAAGATTTGATCATTTGCTTTAAGCGTGGTTTGTAAATATCACCTTCATTAATAAATTCATTTATTGTTTTTAGGTCGTTATTGGGATGTATTATTGTTGGAAAATATTTTAAACGCCCTTCGAGGCTATTATTTTTTCTTCGCACAAGTCCCTTAGATTCCAGTTCCTTGAACATGAGAAGTAATTTATGCAAATAACACTGTGATGCTATTAAGTTGTCTTTGACGTTAAAGTCAATTGAACCTATGATATTTTTTAAGTTGATTTCTTTGTTTCCGGTAATATCTATCTGATAGAAATGACCCCTCAATAATTTGATGTCTTTTTCATATAAATCAAGACTAACATTAAAAATCATTTTTGGAGGGAGCAAATTCATATTTAGAAATGAAATTTGAGTTTGCAGGCATTTAGAAATATTTTCAAATTGCTTTTCAATTAATGACAAAATGAAATATAATTATTAATGTTTTTTGGAAAAAAATTGACGGGCCAGCCAGAATAGGAATAGTCCATTTTGTTCAGCTGACCCAGTATATATACAAATTTGAAAAGCCGCAATCAAATTGAATTTGTCTGCCGGAGCCCATGTCCACCAGGTTGCCGGAGAAGTCACCCGATATTTGTGTAAAGCCGTTAACCTGTAGATTCAGGGTAACCGCCCCGGATTGGGCGTAGGCGACTTCGTAATAGCCACTTTGTGATATAGCCCTTGATAGTGTTACTTCACCATTCTTGTTATCAAGTTGGTAGGTTCCGGACTTCAATTGTTGGCAATACAGTTTGACCGTAAGCAAGTATCCATCACCACCGATTGCCGTAATTACAAAATAATGGTTTACCGTGTCGAAGATATTATAACCTTTTAGTGTTGCGAGAGTGCCTGTAGCGTTAATTGCATAAGGCCCGCACATCATTGAAAGTCTGGGTTCGGCGGATCGTTTCAGTACAATATTCGGGTAATTTATGTTTTCATGTTTTGTGCAGGAAGAAAAACAAAAAATAATAAAAGAGAGTATGACAAAATATTTCATGGGGGTTTATTGAAAAGATTTTGAAATGGTATTCTAATTTAATAATCGATTCCTGGTATTAAGATGACGGGAAATTCCTTCTTTAAGGATGTTAATGGCATTGGACTTTTGGTTCCGGATAGTTTGCCTGGATAGATCGAGCTTAGCAGCGATCTCTTTTGTATCCAAACCGTAGACGTATAATTCTAAAACATTCTTACAGGCCGGAGGTAATTTTTCAAGGAGTTCGTAAACTAATTTCATCGTGATCATTTCGTTCTTGAATTGAAAACAGTTCTCATCAGATCCGTGATCCGATAGGTACAAGATTTCCTTGTGGGATGATCTCATGATTTTAGTATGTCTCATATGATCAAAACACGCATTTCTGATGGTAGTAATCATGATACCATCTTCTTTGAACGT
>NZ_DATMRL010000161.1:0-15797 GCF_035566355.1 Pedobacter sp. | reverse complement strand
GATTGGAGTGCCAGATCAGAGCTGTTTTTATAATGTTCCAGCAAGGTGTCATCCAGATTCTGTTCCGCAATACTTTGATCCTTATGTGCCTCAGCTCCGATATTATATAACGTATCCCATCTTTCTTTCCAGGAAAGATTTTCTTGTTCTGTCAGTTTTTCTTCCAGAAGCACATAAGCTGTTAGTTTTTTATCAGTTGGCTGATCTTCCCTGGCAATTACGACCGCTTGTTTTATTCCGTCCTGAGCAGAGATTACAGCTTCAATTTCGCCAAGTTCAATTCGATGTCCACGTATTTTTACCTGCTGGTCAATCCGGCCCAGACATAGAAATTCACCATTAGAAAGTTTTTTGCCCAGATCACCAGTGCGGTAAAAGGTTGTGCCATTGAACTTAGCGCCAGCCAGGTGTGTAAATTTCTCCTTTGTGAGTTCAACTCTGTTTAAATAACCTTCAGCCACACCATCTCCGCCAATATATATTTCACCAACTGTTTCATCCGGTAATTGCTGCCCTTGTTCATCAAGGATATGGATTTGAGTGTTATTGATAGGTAAACCAATGGTTATCGTCTGATCTTTTGATGAAATGCGTTTAATAGAAGACCATATGGTGGTTTCTGTGGGGCCATACATGTTCCAGAGTTGTGTACAACGGTCCAAAAGCTGGTTTGCAAGGTCTACAGATAATGGCTCTCCACCAGATAATACTTTTAAATCATACATATTCTGCCATCCGGAATCAATAAGCATCTGAAGTGTAGAAGGCGTGGCTTGGAGAATGCTTATACCTTTTCTTTCCAAAAGCGGTAAAAGTAGGCGGCCATCCTTAGTCGACTCGGAACTTGCTATAACAATTTTTGCACCAGTGATAAGTGGGAGAAAGAGTTCCAATCCGGCAATATCGAATGAAATTGTGGTGATGGCGAGTATACAGTCGGATGGGGTAATACCTGGCGCAGTTTGCATGCTGGTTAAGAAATTAGCCAGGTTTTTATGCGTTATTTTAACACCTTTTGGTTTTCCTGTTGAACCGGAAGTGTACAAAACATAGGCAAGGTCATATTCGCTGATATACTTTTGTGTGAAGCTTTTTTGGGTGTTAAGATGATTCCATACCTCTTCAATAACAATTGGCTGAGCACCGGTTTTGTATTTTTTATAGTATTCCTGAGAGATAAGAATGAATTTTGCAGATGAATCTTCCAGCATAAACTCAATTCTCTCCTTAGGATACTCCGGGTCAAGGGGCAGATAAGCGGCACCGGATTTTAAAATGGCAAGTAGAGAAATAACCATTTCCAAAGAACGATTAATAGCTACCCCAATAATATCGCCACTTTGAACACCCTGATCTATTAAATAGGAGGCCAGCTGATCTGACTTGGCCATCAGCTCTTTATAGTTTAATATTTGGTCTTCAAAATCCAGGGCTATATGTTCGGGATATTGCTCTGCAGCAAGGTAAACCTGCTGTATGAGGTTAATGTTGCCAGGTACAGGGGCAACTGGAATAGATACTTTTTCATTAAAATGTAATTCATTTTCAGCAGGAACCAAGCTATCATTCTGCATATTTTCTGATAACATCGCTGCATGGAGAGGGAGTTCAGGCTGAGCAGCTAGATTTTTTAAAAGTTGTTCAAACTCATTACTCATGGATTGAATACTGGAAGCTTTGAACAGCTGGGTATTATAGGTCCATTCTAATGAAAAAATGCCTCGAGAACCAGTTGCATTCAGAAAGATTTCAAAAGTTTCGTAAGCTCTTGGATTTGAAAACAGATGATATTCTATATTTTCAAAAAATACCTGATTGTCCATCCCCATATCGATATTGAATACTACTGGGACAAGGGGAACCCTGGAAACATCTCTCTTCAGATGAAGTTCTTTGACAAGCTGACCAAAACTGAATTGCTGGTGGTCATAAGCATCAAAGAAGGCAAGTTTTCTTTCTTTTAAATAATTATGAAATGAAATTTCAGGGTTAATCTTACTTCTGATGGGCAATAAGTTTACGCAATGGCCTACAAGATCAAGATTTCCTGTAGCAGACTGACCTGATGCCGGAAGACCTACAATAATATCTTTTTGGCCACTTTTATGGTAAAGAAATACTTCAAATGCACTTAATAAGGTGTTTACGAAACTGCTGCCCGCTTTATTTCCAGTAGCTTTTAGCTGATCCGTTAACTCTTTTGGCAGTGGATGGTCTATTCTATGCGCTTTATATGTACGTGTAGATGGGCGTTTGAAATCGATAGGCAAGTCAAGAACTGGAACATTGTTTTTGTAAAGATCCAGCCAGTAGGCTTCTGTTTCTTTGAAAAGATCACTTCTTAGAAATGCAGCTTGTTCTAAAGCGTAACCACTAATTTGTGAACCTTTGCTTAAAATAGTTGGTTGCCCCTTTATATACGCATTGTATAGCTTACTGATGTCTTCTAAAATGATGCCGATAGACCATCCGTCACCAATAAGATGGTGAATAACCAATGTGAAATAATGATGATCAGTTCCCAATTGATGAACATATGCTCTAAACAAAGGCCGGTCTTCCAAACGGAAGGGGGTGGTCATTTGCACGTTTACAAATTCATCCAGGATCGCCTTCTGACGGGAGGACTCTTTATCAGACAAGTCTTGAAAATGAAGGTCCGCAGTAAGTTCTTTATAGATCAGGAGATGCTCCCCATTTGTACTGAGGGAGGAGCGGAGGGCTTCATGCTTTTGTACTACTTTCTGAAAAGCCTGATTGAAATAATCAAAGTTAAATTCCCCATGTAAATCCAGAGATACAGATTCATTGTAGGCGAGGTTGGCAGGGTCTCCTCCTATAAGGCAGGAAAGCCATATTTCCCTTTGTGATTCATTTAGAAGGATTGTTTTATCCAATTCTCCCGCATCTGCAAATGGATTGTAATTTATCTCGTTAAAACTAATATTTGATCTTTTATCCATCATCTCCCTAATTAAATTCAAGTTTAAGAAACTTTCCTTCTTGATTAGGATCTGTAATAAACCAGGCTGGGTTACCAATCTCATCCTTACCAAGTTTTGCTCCTTTAACCGGAGGTTCATCTGCGTTAACGACTACCTGGTCCTGATCGAATTCTTTTTTTGAGAAATTTGGATGCGAAAAGAAACCACCGAGAATCATTTCATCCATACTTTCTGTAAAACATTGAATGATCTTCTTTATATCTTCATCAGACATAGCTTCGGTTATAAAGCAAGGAAATCCATCCAGAATATGAATGCCTTTTTCTCTCATCAAAGTAAACATCAGTTCACTATAAGGAACTTCTTCATGAAATTTAACCTTCCATAATGAACCATAATTCGCTATGAAAAAAGGAAGTTGCCTTTTCTCAATTTCAGTGTTTAAAACTACAGAAAGGTCTTCACCTTTTTTGTTTAAACTTAACTGCAGTTCAGGTCCTTTTTCTCTTAGGTAGGTTAAAGATGCTTTTGCTGCAGCAAGTGCCAATGGATGACGAACAAAAGTTCCTGCAAAGTAAGTGACACCAACTTCGGGATAAGATTGATCTCCATAATTCCATGCACCTCCATCAAGCGCGTCCATAAACTGCTTTTTTCCTGCAATGACACCGATAGGAATACCCGCACCCACTACTTTGCCGTAAGATGCGAGATCTGCGCGAATATCAAATATCGCTTGTGCACCTCCCGGGTGCATTCTGAACCCTGTAATTACTTCATCAAAAATAAGTGCCGCACCCGAAGATGCAGTTACTGCACGTAACTCCTTTAAGAAATCAAGAGGAACAAACTCTGGTCTTCTGCTTTGTATAGGTTCTACCAAAACTGCTGCAATTTCATGCGCACGTTCCTTAATAATAGCAAGAGATTCTTCTGTGCCATAATCAAGCACAAGAATATTTTGTACAGCTTCTGGCATAATTCCAGCAGCAGCAGGAAAGGATTTAAGTTTTTTGGTTCCTCTAACCAGAACTTCATCAATGATCCCATGATAAGAACCGGTAAAAGCCACAATGAGTGAACGTCCGGTAATGGTTCTTGCAATCCTGATGCAACCTAAAACAGCTTCCGAGCCTGTGCTGCACAGAGCCGAACGATCAAAGCCTGTAAATTCACACACCATTTTGCTCACTTCAGCAGCAAGTTCATGCTGAGGTCCTACCTCATAACCTTTCTCTATCTGATCGTGCATCGCTTCTCTGATCACATCTGGCTGGTAACCCAGCAGATTAGATCCAAAGCCATTTAAAGTATCGATATACTCATTGCCATCCAAATCCCAAAGACGGCTGCCTCTCGATTTGTTGATCACAATTGGGTAGATCAATTCCTTGGTCAGCGGTTTAAAACCCGATACGACCCTTGGATCTGCCATATAGGAGCGGCTTTCCTGTGCGTAATTTTTACTCTTTATCGTTTTCCTGGTGTAACGTTCGGTCAGATCAGCCAGGAATTTCCGCTGATCCTGGTTTAATTCCGCAGACTGGCGATCAATTTTTGGAGTAGCGCCAAAAGGTTTTTGTATCTCTACTTTTTCCTGCGCACTTAAATCTTGTTCCTCTGCAGTTCTTTTAGGTGCTCCATTAACAGCTGGCTGAACTGCAGTGATTTGAGGAGCAGAAGCAGCCACTACAGGCTGTCCATGCATGAGCATTACCTGTTTAGATAAGATTTCCAATTGCTGGGCAATAAGACCAAGTGCAGTATCATTTACTAGAGTTGGATTGGAATATTGCATATTCATAACAGGCTGAACAGCAATGGAAGGTGGGGTATGGTTATTTGCAGGGTTTTCAAATGCCTCCGGAGCCGTGTTTTGACCAATATAATCTGCAAGAAGATCTATAGAAGAATATTCTTCATTTAATTTTCTAAATGTGATGGGCAGGTTGAACTCTTTTTTTAATGAAATGGCAACCTGAGTGAGCAGAAGAGAGTCCAATCCAATTTCCAGGAAATTTCTGTCAGATCCAATATTTTCCATTTCTATACCAGAAGCATCTTCCAGTACTTGTCTGATTTTTGATTTAAGGTTTTCTTGTCTCATTGTAAGAGAATTAATCGTTTCTATAGGTTTTTCTTGTGTGATTACAGTAGCATTAACTGGTGTTGTTGTATTCATTTGTTTGATGTCCAGCCAGTAGCGTTTACGGTCAAACTGATAGGTTGGGAGATCTAAAATTACCCTCTTTTGATCTGCATAGTAATTATCCCAGTCAGGATTTAATCCGCAATTCCAAAGTTGTCCAAGCGTATTTAACAAACTCGGGTAATCCTGATCTTTACCAGGCAGACTAGAAAGGACTTTTAAAGATGCCGAACGCTTTCCTGCTATCTGTTTTATGAGCGTGGTCATTGTTGTTCCGGGTCCGGTTTCCAGAAAAAGAGGAGAATCAAAGGTTAATATGGTCTCAATGGCTTTAGAAAATTGTACTGTATTTCTTAAATGATTGGCCCAATAATTTGCATCCTGCGCTTGTTCATCTGTCAAAAGCTGACCTGTTACAGTAGATACGATAGGTATCCTGGGTTTTGACAGTGATATTTCGGCAACCACTGCCCTAAAATCTTCGACAATAGGATCCATCATAGCAGAATGGAAGGCGTGGCTTGTAAAGAGCAGTTTACTAATAATATCTTTCGATTGCAGTAATTCGCTCAATGCCTGTATCTGCTGATCCGGACCAGCTACTACGCAAAGGAAAGGACTGTTCACAGCAGCCAATGATAAATCTCCGGTTAATAAGGGGTTAATCAATTCGGCTGAACTCCTGATGGATAACATAGATCCCGAAGGAAGACTATTGACCATCTCACCCCGGCTAGCAATTAATTTTAATCCGTCCTCCAGCGTAAAGACGCCAGCTAAATGTGCCGCCACATATTCACCAATGCTATGACCGCAAAGCATTGTAGGTACAATGCCCCAGTGCATCCACAATTTGGCCAACGCATATTCTGTAACAAAAAGTGCAGGCTGTGTAAATCTGGTTTCACGGAGCAAGTCATTCGCTGCCTCTGTCATCTCTGGCGGAAAAATAATATGACGAATGTCCCTTTGCAGATATTCCTGCAACAATAAGGCACATTGGTCTATCGCATCCCGGTAAACTCTCTCGTTTTTATAAAGATCAGCGGCCATATTGAGGTATTGTGCACCCTGACCCGGAAAGGCAAATACAACTTCTCCCGGTAAACTTTCAAGTACATTTAGTTCCTGAGAAAGAGGCTGATTCAGCTCCAGTGAACGGATGGCAGAAGCGGTATCATGTGAGACCATAAACCTTCTAAAGCGAAAAGCCTCTTTAGACTTTTGCAGGGTGTATGCCACATTGGCAAGATGAACATTTTGATTCTTTTGGAGGTATCCAAGCAGGGCAGGAGCATAAGCATTTCTGCTGTTTTCTGATTTTGCAGACCAGTTCAGGAGCTCATAAGGCCTTCCAGGACCAGAAACAGGAACGGGGGCCTGGTCCTGATATTCCTCCATCACCACGTGTACATTGGTACCACCAACGCCAAACGAACTCACTCCGGCAAATCTTTTGGTTGTTGAATTCCAGTTTGAAAATTCAGTCTGTACATAAAAAGGACTGTTTGGGAAATCAATATTTTTATTTGGTTTTTGATAGCCTAAAGAGGGCAGTAGTTTCTTATGATAAAGGGATAAACATGTTTTGATTAAGCCAGTAACACCCGCTGCCTGCGTTAAATGACCAAAGTTACTTTTTACAGAACCTATAGCACAGAATTGTTTCTGCTGCTGAGGGCCAAACGCTTTAAGGAGGCCTTCAAATTCAATAGGGTCGCCAATCGGGGTTCCCGTTCCATGGGCTTCGATATAAGTAATTTCTGCTGCTGAAATGCCAGCATCTCTTATTGCCGACCGTATAGCATCTGCTTGTCCATCGGTACTTGGTGCGGTAAAACTTCCTTTTCCGGCGCCATCGTTATTCGCTCCAACACCTTTGATAAGCCCAAAAATCTGATCGCCATCTCTTTGTGCATCTTCCAGTCTTTTCAGCAACACCGCACCGGCACCATCGCTAAACACTGTGCCTGTAGCATTATCATCAAAAGGACGGCAGTGACCATTCTCACTTAACATGCTGCCTTCCTGATAAATATGTCCGCTATATATAGGAGAAGTAACGCTTGAGCCACCAGCAATAGCCATATAACATTGACCGGCGCGCAGGCTATTGACCGCTTCAGCTACGGCAAGTAAAGATGTGGAACATGCTGAGTTGACACTTACAGCGGGGCCTTGCAGATTAAGATGGTACGCTGTTCTTGAAGCCAGGTAGTCCTTTTCGTTAACCGTAAGTACTTGTAAATTCCCTTGACTTTCTATTTTTTCGGGGTATTGTAATATATTGTTTACAAAGTAAGTGTTGGAGCCACTACCCGCAAAGACCCCAGTTTTAGTGTGGCATTTTGAGGAAAAATTTCCCGTTTTCTCCAGTAGTTCCCAGCAAATCTCCAGGAAGATCCTAAGTTGGGGATCCATGAGTTCGGCAAGTTTCAAATTCAGTCCAAAGAATGCAGGGTCAAACTGATCTGCACCTTCAATAATCCCTCTTGCTTTTACATAGGCTGGATCATTTTTAACGGAGTAGGGAATACTATTGTCTAATTCCGTCTCGTTAAAAAAGGTTGTCGTTTCCCTGCCCTCTGATAAGATGGACCATAGTTCTTCAATACTGTTCGCTCCGGGAAATCTTCCTGCCATGCCTATGACCGCAATATCTCCCGACAGAGCCGTTTTCAGCACTGTAGGTTCAAGATCTTCCTTTTCGATCTGTTTAGGGTCAAGGAAGTCAGCTATGCCCTTAATAAAGGGATATTGATACAGTTTGGTAATTGGCAATTCATATTTGAATTCATATTTGAGTGCAGCGACTGTTTTTTGGGCAAGCAGAGAATTCCCTCCCAGATCAAAGAAATTATCATAAACGCCAATCCGGTCATAACTGAATAGTTCCATCCAAACACTGGCAATATCTTTTTCCATCTGACTGCGTGGAGCCTGGTAAATTACATTTAAATCTGGCCTAAATAATTCTGGTTCAGGTAGTTTGAGTCTGTCTATTTTGCCGCTGGTGGTTTTTGGGAGCTCATCCATCCAAACTACTGTAGAAGGAACCATGTAATCAGGAAGTAAGCCCGCAAGCTGATTTTTTAGATAAAGACCATCTTTGTTGTCATTTTGTCCAACCACATAAGCAACAAGAGACTTTCTTCCAGGTTGATCCTCTCTCAATACCACAGCAGCTTGACTAATATTTGCCTGCTGCATAATAGCTATCTCAATCTCACCAATTTCAACTCTATTGCCTCTTATTTTTACCTGACCATCTTTTCTTCCGAGAAATTCTATCTCCTTATTGTCCAGTAGTTTCCCCAAATCTCCCGTGCGATAGAGTCTTATGGAGCCTATCGATGGATGAAGCCAGTCAATAAACCGCTCAGCGGTCATTTCAGGCTGATGCAGGTAACCATTGGCCAGCCCTGGACCCGAAATGAACATTTCGCCTACTTCACCCTCTTTAACTAATTGTAAATCCTCATCAAGAAAGTAGATGGAGGAATTCGCCATCACACTGCCAATAGTTGGAATAGATGGCCAGTCCAAAGCATTTCCCGAAAGCTTTAATTCTGTAACCCATATAGTTGTTTCGGTTGGGCCATAAACGTTTACCAATGTGCTGTTTTTCAGATTGTTGAAGAAAGTTCTGATGGTAGGTGTAATCTTCAGTAATTCCCCCCCTGTAATGACTTCTGTTAGTTCCGACGGAAAAAGTTGCTCTGCAACAGCCGCTTCAGTTAAATACTGTAAAGTGACATAGGGCAGAAAAGCTTTGTTTATTTCATGTTTGATCATGAATTTCAACAATTGCCCGGCATCTAAACGAATGTCTTCAGTTAGAAGAAACAAAGTGCCGCCACTTGTCAGAGTTACAAAAATTTCCTGAAACGAAGCATCAAAACTTAAATGGCAGAATTGCAGAGCCTTTACGTCATTTCCTGCAAGTGCGTATTTATGCTGCCATAATAAGAAATTAACCAGTCCTTTGTGCCCCAGGCATACACCTTTGGGCTTTCCTGTAGATCCAGATGTGTATAGAACGCAGGCGTTTAGAGATTGAAAAGGGGCATGGACAACCGGGCTTTGCTGTGCATCATCCGAAATTATGGTGTCGAGGTTTAAGTCTTGATAAACCGCTTTATTCTTCGACAAACTCAGGCAGGTTTTTAGGCCCGAATCAGTTGCTATTTGTTGAAGTCTATGCTCTGGGTAACTAGGGTCTAAGGGCAAATAAGCTTTTCCAGCCTTTAAAATAGCCAATACTGAAATTACCATTTCCAGACACTTTGTGGTGTCTACGCCTATAATTTCCTGATCTCCCGCACCCTCTAAAATACGATAAGAAAGTTGATCAGCTTGTGTATTTAATTCCACATAAGATAGAGATTCCTCTCCATATACCACTGCAACATTGTTGGGGTGGATATTGGCTGAAATTTCAAAAAGCTGATGAACAGTTTTTTCTCTTTTAGGATCTAACAATAGGATTTGATCTGTAGGCATGGCAGGAGAGTGGTGTTATCTTAAGGTTAAAGTATTTGGCTAAAAAAATATATCAACATTTCTATTAATACATTTTGTTGTTAATTTATTAATGCAAAACATAAGCCAAATCGAAGTTCCCCCCATAAGAGTTTCTTTTTACAGAAAAGCATATTCTTCAATCAGTATTAGTTCTACTCTGAATCAATCAAATTACTTTGGCCGGGGGATAAAATAAATAGAGGCCCTTTTGGGGCCTCTATCTATTAAATATCATCATGAATTCATTTACCTATAATCAAGGAAATGAATATAAACTAAAGATTACCTTTTTTCAGGAGGCGTGGACACGATTTCTCCAAATTCGTTTACATAAGCCATCATGCTTTCCAGATCTCCACCTGCAGAATTTTGCTGGCGTTCCAGTTTACGTTGTTCTTTGTCCTCTTTCTTCTTTTGTCTATTTTTTTCCAATTGTTTTTTCATGAATGTAGCTTGCGACTTAGCCATATATTATAAATTGTTTAAGTAAGAAAATAACTTTTCTCTGGTGTTCCTTGTTCCGCCAATCTAAAAAGCAGGCTTTTTAAGAGCAAATTGACTTTGTGAAGAGTAAATTTCCCGGATGACAACGGATTAGAGATCCGGGATGGAGTTAAACCCAATCTTGGTGATGACGATTGGCAAGTATGTGTAGAGAATAGCTTAATAGTATTCCGTTCTATGCAAATATAAGAAATTTAACTGGAATATGGAAAGGCAGCAACCAATAACTACCGCCCCACGGTAATCTGATATTGGATCACGGCTTTTGCAGCCATTACTTTTGTGTTTTTTCTTCTCGCTTCTCCGGTAATCAAATAAGTAACACTTGAATTCAAGTTGGACTTGAGATCACCGGTATTGGTAACCGGAATACTTAGTCCTGTAGAATACAAATCAGGATTGTTGTTTAAAACGCCAACAGGAATCGCATTGGCGGTTGCAGAGGATAGCCCTAAGGCAAGTGCCGAATACACCCTTAGGTTGTTGTAATTCGTTTGGCTGGTGTCGGGTTTACTCAGTTTGATTTTAAAACCGATAATATGGGCAGCCCGAAGATCAGCAATACTGAACTGTTCATTTGTTTGTGTTTTGATAATGTTATCCAAAGAAACAGTGGTGCTGATGGAGGCGAGGTTCTGGCTAGTACTAATGGTGTCTGTAACCACAGGAAAATTGAAACTGATGGAGTCGGTCTCAATGTTGATGTCACGCTGGATACTTTCCTTTGTTCCACAAGACAAAATGAGGCTTACCAAAAGGGAGACGAAAATAAATAGGTATATGGATTTCATCAATGTTATTTATTAATTTTTAAAGGTATCTTTTTAAAATCAAAAAAACGGATTCCAGGTGTAATCTATAAAATCAGAATAAAATTTGGCATTTTTAGTGCACAGAATCATATTTTGTCATGTTGTTTAAAATTTTGATAGACAAGTAAGTTAGATATATTTATGTGTACATAAACTTTATTTTATACACCTTTTTCTGTTAAATTTTAAGCTAAAATTCAAAATATAATTCTGTTTTTATGTTTAAGTATTTTATTTTCAGTATTTTAAATGTTTTTTATGAGCTAATATTGCTGTCTATTGTAAGCTGCTGTAAAATCTGTCCTCATCAGCTTAAACCGTTCTACAACGGTTGCGATAAATGCCTCGTCCAGTATCTGAAATATCTCATTCGCTCCCCCTCCACTAAGGTCAAGTTCGGATAATTTGTAACTCTGTTCCAGGGTTCCCTGTTCAAATTTCACGATGTATTTCTGGTTCATATTAAACAAGGTGATTTTACAATCAGGATGTGGTAATTCTGCAAGTACTCTCATTTTTTTATTGAATTAATAAGGCTTTTGCCTGGTGTTAACAGGCAAAAGCGATTTATGTTTTATTATAGTTTTACACCCATTTCCTTAACCAAAAAATCAGCATGATCAATTTTTGTGGCCACCCAAAGTACATAACGAATATCTACCCCTATCGAGCGGCTATAGCTTTCGTTCCAGGCATAATCATTGATAGTAGCTCCATAAGCACGATCAAAATTGACTCCGATCAGCTCTCCGTTCGCATTCATGATTGGAGAGCCGGAATTACCTCCCGTGGTATCCATGTTGTACAAGAAAGAAACCGGAACATCATTTAAATCCTTTTTCTCAAAGGGCCCGAAGTCCTTATTGGTCCAAAGAGTTTTGATTGCGGCAGGATATCCAAAATCTGGATTACCCGAAGCACCTTTTTCCAGGATGCCTTTAATCGATGTATAAGGCTTCATGTAGGTGGCATCAGCAGGAGCGTAACCTCGTACGTAGCCATAAGTCAAACGTAAAGTACTGTTGGCGTCCGGTATAAAGTCTTTCTTTAAGAATTTCTCCTTAACATTCACGTAGTCACCCATTAATTTGTTCAGTAAGCCTTCTCTTCTGTCTTTTTCAGGTTTAAGCTCTGCAATCTGTTTGCCCAGATCCTCTTCCAGTAAAAGGAGGCCATCATTGTAGATGCTTAAGGCTTTTGGCGATTTAAGAAGCGTATTCAATACATAATCCTGATCCTTTAACTTACTGAGTTCAAAAGTATCCTTAAGGTACTTGTTGATCGTTGTTTCATCATTTGAGCCTTTACCTGTAACCTTATTTACAGCGTTCACCTTTTGGTTTGGGGAGAATTTTGCGGCATCATTAAACATGCGGTTTAAGATATGCTTATCTACATCCAGATCATAAGCCTCATAGGTTCCCGCCAGGGATTTTTTGACTTGCTCAATATTCAGGTCAAAAAAAGCCTGCTTTTGTGCAGCAGGTTGTGCTTCGAGTGCATCTTTAAAGCTATTTAAAGTTCTGGATACCGACAATAAACTGGTTGATGTGTAGATTTGCTGCAGCCAGAGATCACGTTGCGCATCTCCATTGATGAGTTTGTATAAGTTGTCAATATCACCCATTAAACTGCCGTATTTGGCTTTTAGGTCTACATTGCTGTTAATGAACTGAGCCATGGCTGCATCTTCCTGTTTTTTCTGGCCAATCAGGTCTATTTCTCTCAGGCCCTGCAGCTTGCCTCTGTAGTTCTTCAGCACGTTTGCATTACGTTTAATGCGGGTGGCCAGTTTAATTTCAGTGGCCTTGTCTTTCTTGCCCGCTTCCTCCATTGTCTTATTCTGGAAGTCATACAGTTCAGATACATAAGGAAGTACGAACTTTTGCTGGTATTCGATGAACTCCGAAGGGCGGTGGCGGAAAGTGCGGCCGGGATAACCTAAAATAAATACAAAATCCTCTTCCTTAGTGCCGCTGGCATTTACTTTCAGGAACTTTTTCGGAGAATAGGGAACATTGTCTTTTGAATATTTTGCCGGCTTACCGTCTTTCGAAACATAGGCGCGCATAAATGAAAAATCACCTGTATGGCGTGGCCAAACCCAATTGTCTGTTTCTCCTCCGAATTCTCCAATCTGGCGGTTGGGAACATACACTAAACGGACATCCTGGATCGTTTTATAGCGGAACAATACATAGGTTTTGCCAATAAACATTTCCGAAACCTCCGCCTTGATGCTAGGGTCTTTTTGTTCTGCTTCGGCCACAATATTCTTCATCGTATTGTTAATCAGCTGAAGTCTGCTCGCGGGATCTGTAACTTGAGCAACAGCTCCTAAAATTCGATCAGAAACATCTTCATAACTATCAGTTATGCGGCAAGTTAATCCTTTTGCTTCAATTTCTTCTTCATGTGATCTGGCCACAAATCCATTGTTCAAATAATCGTGTTCTGGCGTACTGGCCAATTGCACTGCGCTAAATGCACAGTGGTGATTGGTGATGATCAGTCCTTCGTTGGAAATAAAAGATCCCGTGCAGCCGCCCACGTTAACCAGTGCATCAACCAGACTAGTTCCATTTGGGTTGTAGATCTCTTTCTGGTCAATTTTTAATCCGGCTTTTTTCAAGTCCAGTTTGTGGATCTCGCTTAGTGGGAACATCCCTTCGTCGGGTGGTGTATAGCCCGATTGGACAATCCCAATGGCTAAGAGGGAGGTGAATAGTAGAGTTTTTTTATTCATGTGTCAGATACTAATGGTGATAATTTTCAAATCTAGTAAAATTTAGCCTTTTACATCCTGAAGACAAGCTTTAGCAGGGGAAATACCTAACTTTGATCTAAGAATTAAAACCTATGGCCGAAGATTTAAAAATTACAAGCAGTACAAATAAAAAAGACCAGTACGAATCTATATTACCGCAAATTGAAGCTTTACTCAGCGGCGAAAATGATCTGATCGCAAACCTCGCCAATATCGCGGCTGCACTTAAGGAACAATTCAATTGGTTTTGGGTAGGTTTTTATCTGGTTAAGGAAAATGAACTGGTGCTTGGCCCATTTCAGGGGCCGGTGGCCTGTACCAGGATTCAAAAAGGAAGAGGTGTTTGCGGAACTTCCTGGGCCAGATCAGAGGTGTTGATTGTGCCGGATGTGGAATTGTTTCCGGGGCATATTGCCTGTAGTTCTGTTTCCAGATCTGAAATTGTACTGCCCGTTTATCAAGGAAAGGAAATTATTGGGGTTCTCGATGTTGATAGCGAATATCTTTCTCATTTTGATGATATTGATGAGCTTTATCTAAAGAAAATAGTCAGTCTAATACATGCATAAACTTCCATTCTCTTTTTATCAGAACCACGACGTGCTGCTCCTGGCGCGCGCGCTTTTAGGAAAGCAGTTGTTTACGTTCAAAGACGGACAGCTTACAGGTGGTACGATTGTGGAAACCGAAGCCTATCATGGTGTAACCGACAAGGCATCTCATGCCTATGGAGGCCGGTTCACAAACAGAACCCAAACCATGTACCAGGCCGGAGGGATTTCTTATGTGTACCTCTGTTATGGCATCCATTCACTTTTTAATGTGGTTACGGCAAGTCAAGATACACCACATGCTGTTCTTATCCGGGGGATAGAACCTGTAACCGGAATAGATATCATGTTGCAAAGACGAAAGATGGTGAAATTAAAGCCAAATCTCACAGCTGGCCCTGGAGCGCTTTCTCAGGCCTTAGGTATAGACAGATCCCTGAATGCTAAAGATCTCACGGGAGAAGAGCTCTGGATAGCTGATAATGGAATTTCCTTTCCGGCTGACCAGGTTATTTCGGGGCCAAGAATAGGCGTGGATTATGCCGGAGATCATGCCTTGCTGCCATGGAGATTTTATGTAAAAGGAAACCCATATGTCAGCAAACCACATGTGTAGTATCTATTTAGTAAATTAATTTTAAACCTTTTATAATCATTGTTATATAAATAATAATTATAACCTAAATATAAAAAGAACAAACTGAACAGCCCTCTTTTATGGTGAAGCCTTTTACAATTACTAATTTGTAGTAGTAAAACGGGTAAATATGATAAAAGTAGGAATCATCGATGTAAATCAACAGCGCAGAGGCATCATGCGTGTTCTCCTTGATGATGGTCATCAGCACGATTTAAAAGTTACATTTGAAGTGGGGTCTATGGTCGAATGTAAAAACATCATTGCTGCCCAGGAGCCTAATGTTACTTTAGTGGATATTGAAGAGAACGGCATTGATGTCATTATTGAGATCTATCGCAAATTTCCCAATACCAATGTGATTGTCTACAGTAACATTCAGGATCATAACACCGTAATATCTTGTGTAAAGGCAGGGGCAATGGGGTATCTCACAAAGGACACCTGCTTAAGTGAAGTCATTTCCACAATTGTGACCACTTATAACGGCGGGTCTGTTTTTAGCCCTTCAATTTCAAGAAACTTCATTCAGCAGGTACAGCAAGCTGTAGATCATCAGAACAATCTGAGTTTAAGGGAGCGACAGATTGTAGAAGGCCTGAGAAACGGTTTGAGCTACAAACTGATTGGGTATAAATATGGGATCTCCCTGGATACTGTAAGGCAGTATATCAAAAGGACATATAAGAAACTGAACATTAACAGTAAAGGTGAACTACTTGCTCAGTTTAGGTAATAATTCTGGTAATAAATGCGCAGGTAATACCAGAATAATCTGTTGGTGCCTGCTTATTTTCTTCCAGGTAATTGCTTATAAAGCCTCAGCCCAAATCAGCTATGGTTTTGTGAAAGACACACTTGAGCTTAAAGGAGGTGAAACATTTTCTAATTTTCTTAAAATAAGCAAT
>NZ_DATMRL010000160.1:0-3892 GCF_035566355.1 Pedobacter sp. | reverse complement strand
AGATTCAGTGGTGTAGAGATGACCAGCTGGCCTAAATCAGATGCAAATTATATCCTGATCACAGAAATCCTGTTGATGACTGCTTTTTTGACTATGAATGCTGCCGACGCGAAATTACAGGCTTTAGGCTATGGACATTATGTGACTGCAGGTGCTTTTCCCGTGAGCCAGTTCCTTCAAAACTTATTGCCGGATAGCACTTCTTCCCTGGTGGCTATTGAGCGTGGCTGCTGGTGGTTCCATATTATCGGTATTCTGGCCTTCCTGAATTACTTACCCTATTCAAAACATTTCCATATTCTTTTTGCCTTTCCAAATACGTATTTCTCCAATCTGGAGCCAAAAGGTGAATTCAGCAATATGCAAAGCGTAACCAATGAGGTGAAAGCCATGCTGGATCCTTCTTTTACACCGGAACCTGCAGAACCTGGCCGTTTTGGAGCTAAGGATGTAAATGACCTGAGCTGGGTTAATCTGATGAATGCCTATACCTGCACTGAATGCGGCCGCTGTACCTCGGTATGCCCGGCCAACATGACCGGTAAATTACTTTCACCAAGAAAGATCATGATGGATACCCGCGACAGGTTAACTGAAGTTGGAAAAAACATAGATAAGTCTGGAAATGGATTTGATGATGGTAAATCTTTAATAGATACTTATATTAGCCGGGAAGAAATCTGGGCCTGTACCAGTTGTAATGCCTGTACCAATGCCTGCCCGATCAATATCGATCCACTGGCCATTATTACCGAACTGAGAAGATATGCGGTCATGGAAGAATCACAGTCTCCTGCAAGCTTAAATACAATGATGGGTAATATTGAAAATAACGGTGCGCCCTGGAAATATTCTCCTGCAGACCGTTTAAACTGGGCTAAAGAAAACTAAAAAGAGCTGAAGATGAGCGAGCAATTAAATTTTGAAGTGCCAACAATGGCAGAACTGATAGCCAGAGGCGAAGAACCAGAGATTTTATTTTGGGTAGGCTGTGCCGGCAGTTATGATGAACGCGCACAGAAAACTACCCGCGACATCTGCAAAATCCTGCATCATGTTGGTTTAAAATATGCCGTATTAGGTACGGAAGAAAGCTGCACTGGAGACCCCGCAAAACGCGCAGGTAATGAATTCCTGTTCCAGATGCAGGCGATGACCAATATTGAGGTATTGAATGGCTACAACATCAAAAAAATTGTAACCGGCTGTCCGCATTGCTTTAACACCATAAAAAATGAATATCCCGGACTGGGTGGCAGTTATGAAGTTATCCATCATACCCAGCTGATCCAGCAATTGATTGACGAAGGAAAACTAAAAGCCGAAGGTGGTGAAAGTTTCAAAGGCAAGAAGATCACTTATCATGACCCTTGTTACCTGGGCCGCGGAAATGATGTATATGAAGCACCCCGTAAAGCCCTGGAGGTTTTGGACGCACAGCTTGTCGAAATGAAACGCTGTAAATCTAATGGCCTTTGTTGCGGTGCAGGTGGTGCCCAGATGTTTAAGGAACCCGAAAAAGGCAATAAGGACATCAATATCGAACGCATTGAGGAAGCATTGGAAACCAATCCGCAAATCGTCGCTGCATCCTGCCCTTTCTGTATGACCATGCTGAGTGATGGGGTGAAATTGAAGGACCAGTCAGAACATGTAAAGGTCCTGGACATTGCAGAAATAACAGCCAGGGCAAATGGATTGTAATACGCTCTTTATTACTTCGCTGAATTCCGGAAGCAACGGAAACTGCTACTATGTGGGTAACCATGAAGAAGCCGTTTTAATCGATGCCGGCATTTCATGCAAGGAAACAGAGATCCGGATGACCCGGTTGGGATTATCCATGCATAGCATTAAGGCCATTTTCATCTCCCATGAACACTCCGATCACATTAGAGGACTGACTGTTCTGGCGAAAAAATACCAGCTTCCGGTATACATTACTGCAGGAACCTTATTAAATTGTAAAGTAAAACTAAAAGATGACCTGATCAGGCCGCTCAGTGGCGAACAAATTATTCATATTGGCAACCTGAGCATCAGTTCTTTTCCAAAAGTTCACGATGCCGCAGAACCACATAGCTTTGTGGTGGCTTGCGGGGAGACCAGAGTTGGGGTATTTACCGATCTTGGCGTTGTTTGTCAGCAACTGATACACCATTTTAAACAATGTCATGCAGCCTTTCTGGAGGCCAACTACGATGAAGACATGCTTCACCAGGGAAGTTATCCCTACTATTTAAAAAGACGCATCAGTGGAGGACAGGGTCACTTATCCAATAAACAGGCACTGGCACTTTTCCTTGAACATAAGCCCGCCTATATGACTCATTTACTACTGGCGCATCTTTCCCGAGACAACAATGCCCCGGAGCTGGTCCAGGAGCTCTTTAACACCCACGCTGAGGGTACGCATGTGGTAGTCGCATCCCGATATGAAGAGAGTCCTGTTTTCACTATCGGGCAGCCAGCTGGACATTCATCCGGTGAAAGCGTACCAACACTTCTGCAAGATCTTCGGGTTCCATATCCTTCAGCGGGATAGAGAGAAAAGAGGCCATACTGTCGATATCTCCTTTCTTATCGTTATAGGTTTGCACAATAACATCTTCTCCACTGGTCCGCATAAATAAACGCCCGTTTTTTACAGTGCCGTAATAATCCAGGTCTTTAAATTTACTAAAGTTGAAAGAGAAATATTCTATTTTTCCATTACTGAAATGCCGCTTGTACCGGCAAAACCCATTGTTGGTAACATAGAGCTCATATTGCTTAACATCTACCCCCTGATGGCTAATGTCATAATGATCTGTTAATTTTTTCTGAACATAGAGCGCCTCTTCCTCGATCAGGTTTGATGCACAAAAGGCACAAAAAACCAGCCCTGAACAAGCTAATACCACTGATTTTAAGTTTATTGTAAACTTTTTCATTGTGTCAGGCATTTACTTATCCTAATTTAAATAAAATGTTAAATTTGTAATATGAGTTTTTCTCCACAATCTAAAGTTTGGGTTTACCAAAGCGACCGTGAATTCAGCAACACAGAGGCTGCTGCAATTCAACAACAACTGAATGCCTTTACTGAGCAATGGAAGGCACATGGCCATCAGCTAAAAGCTAAAGCAGAGGTCATTTACAACTTTTTCATCGTCATTACTGTAGATGAAGCCGCAGCAGGAGTTACCGGATGTTCTATCGATGCATCTGTACGCCTGTTGAAAGACATCGAGCAAACCTATAAAGTTGATCTGTTCAACCGGTTCAATATGGCTTTCAAAATTGACGGAAAAGTAGCCGTCAACAATAAAGAAGATTTCGAAACACTGGTCAACATTAAAAAGATCGGGCCCAAAACCATTGTTTTCAACAATCTGGTGCAAACCCTGGAAGAATTTGAAACCAAATGGGAGATTCCTTTTGAAAAAAGCTGGCACAACACGCTGTTTGCACACCTGTTGTAACCAGCTGTCTTAATTTTATTTGAGTTTAAACTGATCTCCAGGAGTATAAATGGAAAATTTGAGACCGTCCATTTTGATCAGGTGACTTTTGTCTGTCTTTAAGTTAACCGGATCTGCTATCCTTAAGACCTGGCTGGTTCCGGCAACTTTAACTGTTTTCCCGTGAATGATGATTGCGGTATCTTCATCTATTCCAATGCAATCAAAATCAGGATGCGCGTTTAAGGCCGACAACAATCTGTTGTAGCGGCTCCGTTTCATAAAATGCTGGTCAATGATCACTGATTCAACCAGACCCATCCCTTCTTCAAATTCTACATTTCCATTCCATAATTTATCAAATGTTGCATGATAAGTGGTATCGCCCAGCAATTGCTCACCCGTAATCATATACTTGCTCATAACGGCAGCCCCGGCACTTGTGCCCG
>NZ_DATMRL010000159.1:0-15607 GCF_035566355.1 Pedobacter sp. | reverse complement strand
ATTTGCATATATCCCAACACTGTGGTCAGGGGTGTTTTCAATTCGTGGCTGGCTATAGATAAAAAGTCGTCTTTGCGCTGTTCAATAGCTTTTCGCTCTGTGATGTCTTCTATGGCCAGAAGGATTCTGTCCTTAAACTGACCTTCAAATTCTACACGGTGAGCATTCAGTAACATCAGTTTTTTACCAATGTGCGGAAATTCATGTTCGACCTCGTAATCCAACACCGGATTATTTGTCGGTAGTATTTCGAGCATCATCTTTTTGAGCTCAGGAATATTCCACTGTCCGTTACCCAATTCATATAGCAGCTTTCCTTTGGTCTCATTTATAGAGACTTTAAAGGTATTCAGGAAATGATTGTTAGCACTTAATATGTGATAATCCTTGTCCATGACCAGCAAACTTTCTCTGATGGTTTCTACTATACTTGAAAGATATTCTTCGCTTTCTTTCAGCATTCTTGTACGGTCCAAAACTTTGCGTTCTGTCTCTTCGTAATTCATTTCCAGCGCCTGTTCTACCTTTCTTCTCGCCGTGATATCATTTTGGATGCCAATAAAATGGGTTGCTTGTCCTTGTTCATTTTTTACGGCAGATAGGTAGAGTTCATTGTAAAACAATTGGCCGGATTTCGTATAGTTGCGAAGTTCGACTACGCAGTTTTCTCCCTTCGATATCGCACTCTGTATTTTGAACCTCGCTTCCTGGTTTCGGTCTTTATTTTGTAGAAAACGGCAATTGTGTCCTATAATTTCTTCTCTGGAGTATCCTGAAATCCGTTCAAATGCCGGATTACAATAAATAATTGGGTTATCGGGCAAAAGATTGTCGGTAATGACAATTCCTGTATTTGCAGATTCAAGGGCTTTAAACAGAACAAATTGGTCTGGTATAATATGTTTGATATTTACAGTCATTAAAAATATAACGGTCTAAAATTGAGATTTGTTTATTGTTTTTGAAAAACAAGTATACAAAAGTGTTGCCGTTTTTATAAAAAATGTTGTATGATCTCATTATACCCTTTTAAGTGTCCCTAATTAATATGGAGTTTATAACTTTACAAAGAGTTTCTTAAAATAACCTTGGCCGGATCACGCATCTGGACCACTTCCTTGGTCAATATGGCTTTAGCTGCTTCTTCTCCCATTTTATTAAAATCAGTACTGATCACTGTAATCCCATTTTCCAATACTTCTTTTACCGCAGTGTCGTTGTAAGAGATCAATCCAACATCCTTTCCCAGTTTCCAGTTGTTTTTTCTGGCCAGTTTAATCACGGCTACATCATCCTGATCGTACCGGCTAAAAGTAATATAAGCATCCCCCTTTTTACATAGCGATTCATTTACTGTATGATAGATCTTATATTTTTTCTTTTCCGATTTGCAGAAATTTTCGAAACCTTTGATCACTTCTGTTGCATGAAAAGCCTCAAGTGGGGCAATTAATACCATTCTTGAATATTTTTCCAATTGGGGCATGAGTTCTGTAAGGGATTCAAAGATATCGGTTTTATAATCCTGATAAATGCAGGTATAATCCCCCTTCAGATCTTCTTCACGGTAGTCTAGAATAATCCTTTTCTGCGCTGGGATTCGGTTAAGTACTTCTGTGGTGTTGCCATGAAGAAAAGTGGTAATAACGAAATGAGTGTAGTTTGCCAGATTTTCATCTACCAGTTTTTCAAATACCTTAAAATTATGGTTATGAAAATACACATCTACATCAGCCTGGTCCTTAACTGCAGCGAGGAATGACTGATATACTCTATCTCTGAGCACATTCATCTTGTCCAGGATCAGGCAAATACGGTATGGATGGTACTGTGCTTTTTTCTTGACATAATAACCTTTCCTGTACTCAGATTCAATAATGCCTTTTTCCGATAGATAATTGAGGCCTTTTAGAGTCGTTTCTTTACTGATCTTTAATTTTTCAATCAACTGGTTTAATGAAGGTAGCCTATCGTTGATCTTTAATTGATTGGTCTCAATAAGATGATTGATATACTCTGCTAGCTGAAGGTACTTCATCCGGTGTGCGGAGACCGGGGATGGATCTGCTTCCGCTATTTTCGAATCATGGACCGGATCTGAATGATTAGACATAGATTTTTTTCTGTTAAATAATGTGGTGCAAAATTAATTGATATTTCTGAATTATGATCAAAAAAACCGACCAAACCAGACCAAATAAGAAAAGTTCACTGAAAAAATGATTTGATTGATCATGAAATTGAATTTGTGGAGGGTTAAAACTGTTTTACAATCATGTATGTGGCTTTTTTAAGAAAAATTAAAAAAAGTTTGAAAACTAATAATATTTCCTATTTTTGTTTTGTCTAGTACAAAACCAAACCAGACCAAACCAAATATAACTGTGTATAGAAACCGAACTAATTTCTCTTTATGGGTAAACAGAAGACAAGACTCAAAACTATCTTTGAATTTGTCCAGTTTCATTTTCCTTTTATTATCCTTTCACTTTACTGCTGTTCGTGCACAAGTATATAAAGATCCAAAAGCACCCGTGGAAAACAGGGTAGAAGTATTACTTTCTCAAATGACATTGGTGGAGAAATTGGATTACATTGGTGGTTTTAAAGGCTTTTACATTAGGCCGGTAGAAAGATTAGGACTACCTGAGATCAAATTGACAGATGGGCCGGTAGGCACCCACAAAGATGGAAAAGCTGTAGCTTATCCTGCCAGTATCTTGTCGGCCGCAACCTGGGACACTACCCTGGTCAGGAAGCTTGGGAAAGAATTGGGCCGGGACTCCCGGGCCCGCGGAGTACATATACTACTTGCGCCAGGTGTCAATATCCTAAGGGCTCCTATGTCTGGCAGAAATTTTGAATACTTTAGTGAAGATCCATTTCTGAATTCCCGGATTGCCGTAAATTATATTAAAGGCCTGCAACAAGAACGTGTTGTAGCCACAGTAAAACATTATGCTGCTAATAACCAGGAGTGGGACCGGAACAATGTGAGCTCAGATCTGGATGAACGTACACTTCAGGAAATTTATTTACCTGCTTTTAAGGCTGCCGTTCAGGAAGGAAAGGCAGGTGCGGTAATGAATAGTTACAATCCTGTTAATGGTATCCATGCCACGCAGAACAGTTACCTGAATAACGAGATTCTGAAAAAAAGCTGGGGTTTTGATGGATTTGTGATGTCAGACTGGTCCTCTACCTATAACGGTGTTGAAGCAGCAAATGGCGGACTGGACCTGGAGATGCCCAGGGCAAGCCGTATGAATAGCAAGGATCTTTTAATTGCAATTAAAGAAGGTTTGGTAAAAGAAGAAGTGATCAACGATAAAGTCCGCAGGATCTTGCGCATCATCTTCAGGTTTGGATTCTATGATCGGCAGCAGCTGGACACAACCATTTCCAAAGATAATCCTGAAGGGGCAAAAACGGCACTCGACCTGGCAAGAGGAGGGATCGTACTGTTAAAAAATCAGAACTATGTTCTTCCGCTAACAGAAAAGGTAAAGACACTGGCCTTAATCGGACCAAATTCTAATGCCTATATTGCCGGAGGTGGAAGTTCTTATACTTTTCCTTTCCACTCCGTTTCCATTCTTGAAGGAATCCACAACTATTCAAAAGGTATAAAAGTAATCCATGTTCCCGGGTTACCGGTATTGTCCAGTCTTGTTGCTTCATCTAAATTTTTTACAGATCCTGCTGCAAGAAACCGGGGCTTAAAAGCCGAATATTTCAACAACATCAAATTAGAGGGTAATCCTGCGAAAATTGCAACCGATACGATTGTCAGCATCAACAATGGCTGGCATATCGCAGCGGAAGGCAAGGGGATTCCTTTTGACCATTGCTCGATCCGGTGGACGGGTTTCATAAAACCGGAAAAGACAGGGGCTTATCGGTTTACCGTGAGAGGATTTGATGGCTTTAGACTGGAAGTTGGAAAAGAAAAGGTCATCGATCTTTGGAAAGAGCAGGGGATCACCACAAAAAGTATTGTCCTGCAGCTTACAGCCGGCCGGGAATATCCGGTAAAACTGGAATATTATGCAAATACACATCCTGTCGACATTAGTTTTGCTTGGCATCCGGATGTGCTGGATTTTTCTCAAGCCATTCTCGCAGCTTCAAAAGCCGATGCCGCCATTGTATGTACAGGCTTTAACGAAAGCAGTGAAAGGGAAGGGAATGACCGGTCGTTCGAGCTTCCTGAATATCAGGACAGCCTGATCAGTACCATTTCAAAAGCGAACCCTAAAACCATTGTGGTACTTAATGCCGGAGGCAATGTATACATGGAAAAATGGTTGCCCAAAGTTCAGGGCCTGATCCATGCCTGGTATCCAGGACAGGAGGGCGGAACCGCAGTAGCGGAAATTCTTTTCGGAAAGATCAATCCAAGTGGAAAGCTCCCTGTCAGTTTTGAAAAAAAATGGGAAGATAATCCTGCATTTTCCAATTACTATGATCCTGGCCATACCAAAAGGGTAAACTATAAAGAAGGCTTGTTTATAGGGTACCGTTACTATGATTCCAAAGGAGTACATCCGATGTTTCCTTTTGGTTTCGGATTGTCTTATACCTCTTTTCAATATTCCGGTTTAAAGGTGAATGTTTCTGATCAAGGAGGAAACCCGGAGGTAACGGTCCGTTTTCAGATCAAAAATACCGGACAGAGGGATGGTGCGGAAGTAGCTCAACTTTATATCAGACAACTGTTAAGTCCTGTGCCAAGACCTCATAAAGAATTGAAAGGTTTTTCAAAGGTATTCCTCAAAAAAGGGGAAATCCGGACCATTACGATTAAGCTTGATCACTCTGCCTTTTCTTATTATAAAATCAATACCAGGAAATTTGGATATGATCCCGGGGCTTTTGAAATCCTCATTGGCTCTTCTTCTAAAGATATTCATCTAAAAAACACTTTTCTTATAAAATAATATCATTAAATACTGATCTGCAAAGATGTACGGATCAATACCATTAATTATACTAACCAAATATGTAATGAAATTCTACTTTGTATTTATTTGCTCTATTCTGGGTTTGCTGCATGTGCATGCGGCAAAATATCCTGGACCTGATTCTTCAACTACCTATTCTTTTGCCGGTAAAAAACCACCCCGGCCAGAAAGGTCTGTATTAACTCCAGTTACGGGAATGGTGACTGACGAGAAAGGTGAACATATACCTGGCGTTACCGTTAAACTAAAAGGAACAACTACCGTTACGCAGACCGATGGCAGCGGTCGGTTTAAACTTTCTATCGCCGAACTGAGAGGAACCCTTGTTTTTTCTTATACAGGTTTTATCACTAAAGAAGTGCCTTTAACAGCGTCCCTTGTTTATCATGTGAAACTTTTTCCTGATCTGAATGCTTTGGATGAAGTGGTGGTGGTTGGCTACGGAACTTCTACCAAAAGGGACCTTACCGGATCTATAAGTCAGGTGAAGATGGAAGATCTTCAAAAAGCACCAGTTGCTTCATTTGAAGAGGCATTGGCCGGAAGGGTTGCCGGGGTCCAGGTTTCTGCTTCTGACGGACAGCCGGGCGCAGGTCTTCAAATTTCAATACGGGGAAACAATTCCGTAACACAAAGCAATTCGCCCCTATATGTGATCGATGGTTTTCCTATAGAAGACCCTGCGAACAATGTAATCAATCCCGCGGAAATAGAATCTATTGACATTTTAAAAGATGCATCTGCAACGGCTATATATGGTGCCAGGGGGGCCAATGGGGTAATTATTGTGACGACTAAAAAAGGAAAGATCGGACCTCCAACCATTACTTATCAGAATTATTTCGGATTTCAGCAAAACCTGAAAAAACAGGAAATGATGAACGCCTACGATTTTGTGAAATATCAGCTGGAGTTTAATCCAGACGTGTATACGCCAATTTATCTGAAAGATGGAAGGAATCTGGACTACTATAAAAATGTGGAGAGTATAAACTGGCAGGATAAAATATTCAGGACTGCCCCTGTGCAGAACCACTTTCTATCTATGAACGGTGGAACCGATAAAACCAGGTATTCGGTCTCTACTTCTATATTGGATCAGGGTGGAATTATCCTGAACAGTGGTTTTAAAAGATACCAAGGTAGAGTTGTATTAGACCAGACCGTTACGCCTAACCTTAAAGTAGGGGTGAATGCCAACTATTCTTACACCAAAACGTACGGGACTATCGCTGCAGAAAGGAATGTTAGCCCCACTGCCAGCTTAATGTACAGCGTTTGGGGATACCGTCCAGTCACCGGTGACCCTTTGAAAGACGATCAGCTCCTGACGGAGCCTTTTGACCCGGATGTAAACCCTTCGGCTGAGTACCGCATCAATCCAGTCATATCCACACAAAATGAATACAACCCTTCTTTTGTGAACGCTTTACAGGCCAATGCTTATGGAGAATATACGTTTCTGAAAAACTTTACTTTCCGTACATCCGGTGGGATCACTAAAAGAAGTACCAGAAAAGAGATCTTTAACAACGCCAACACACGTGCCGGAAATCCGCTTTCCAGCAGTAATGGCATCAATGGCTCTATCAACAATATCGATATTACAGATCTGCTGAATGAAAATACGCTGACCTTTAAGAAGACCATCAACAAAGTCCATAATATCAACGCCCTGGCCGGATTTACCCTGCAGAAAACAAGCGGTTTTACCTCTGGTTTCTCAGCTACTCAGCTCCCTAATGAATCATTGGGTATTAGTGGTCTGGATGAGGGTATTCCAAACCGATTAACTTCCATGAGGACAGAAGCCACGCTGATGTCTTTTCTGACCCGGGTTAATTACAGCTATAAATCCAGGTATCTCTTCACGGCTTCCTTAAGGGCAGATGGTTCTTCCAAGTTTGCAAAAGGAAATCAATGGGCCTATTTTCCCTCTGGGTCTTTTGCCTGGACGCTCAGTGACGAACCTTTTATGAAGTCGATTCCATATGTTTCCAACGCCAAATTGAGGACCAGTTATGGGTTGACAGGGAACAACAGGGTTAGCGATTATGCAAGTATGTCTACCCTGCAGATCATTTCCTCTTCTGGTTATAATTTTAACAATTCTCCATTTATTGGCAGTATCCCAAATCTGTTGGGAAATAGAAACCTAAAATGGGAAACGACAGCCCAGGCAGATATTGGTTTAGATGTAAACCTGTTTAAAGACAGGGTTTCTTTAACCGTTGATTACTATGATAAAAAAACGTACGACCTCCTGTTGAATTCTTCGCTTGCACCTTCCCAGGGATATCTGACCGGAATCAGGAATGTTGGTAAGGTAGGTAACAAAGGCTGGGAATTTACAGTCAATACGGTGAACATCCAGAATAAGAACTTCACCTGGAGTACCAATTTCAACATTTCTTTCAACAAAAATAAAGTGATCAAACTGGCAGAACAGGATCCGTCTATTTTATCCAGGATTACCTGGGGAAATTTCAATAATGCCTATCCGTACATTGCATTGCCCGGTCATCCGATCGCTCAGTTTTATGGTTACGTATGGGATGGGGTATACCAATATGCCGATTTTAATCAGCAGGCCAATGGAACATATGTCTTAAAAGACAATATACCAAATAACGGCCAATCAAGGGCAACCATACAACCCGGATTTATTAAGTATAAGGATATCAATGGTGATGGTATGGTCAACAGTTTTGATCAGACCATTATCGGGAATCCTAATCCTATACATACTGGTGGTTTGTCCAATAATTTCAGTTACAAGGGGTTTGATCTGAATATTTTCCTGCAATGGTCTTATGGTAATGATATCCTTAATGCCAACCGGATTGAATTTGAAGGCGGTGAAAACCGGAGTGCTTTAAACATGTTTGCTGCTTATGCCAACCGGTGGACCCCTGAAAACCAAACCAACGACTTATACAAGGTCTATGGGCAGGGACCAATGGTGTATTCGTCCAGAACTATAGAGGATGGTTCTTACCTCCGTCTTAAAACAGTTGCTCTTGGTTATTCATTTAAGACTGCACTGCTCAAAAGAATAAAAATAAAAAGTCTGAGGGTATATGCATCGGCGCAGAACCTGTATACCTGGACCAATTATTCCGGACTTGATCCGGATGTTTCCACCTGGCCTTCGGCACTTACGCCGGGCTTCGACTGGTCGGCCTACCCGAAGGCAAGAACGCTCACTTTTGGACTTAACCTTACTTTATAATCAATAAGATATGAAACGTTTTATTTATTTAATGTGCATCGCTTTACTTTTTCCAATCTTTTCCTGCAAGAAATTTTTGGATACTTCACCGCTGGATTTTAAAACTCCGGAAAACTATTTCAGTACCGAAAGTGAGTTGAATACGGCCTTAGTTGGTGTATATAACAAATTACAGGATGAAAGATTATACCGCAGGGGTTTATTTACCTATCTGGCGATCAGTGATGAGTTTTTTTATAGAAATGTATCCACCAGCTCTCTGTTTGTACTTGATTTTGATGCGGCACAAGTGGATGTCGGACGGTTTTGGGAAGCCTGTTACCAGGGCGTTGACCGCGCCAATGCCATCCTTGAAAATATACAAAAACCAGTGATGGACGAGCAAAAAAGAGGGGTTATCAAAGGAGAGACCCTATTCTTAAGGGCTTATTTCTATTTCCTTTTGGTAGACAACTATGGCGGTGTACCACTGAAATTGACTTCTACCAAAAGTCCGACAGAGAAGCCCTTGAAAAGAGCAACGGTCAAAGAAGTCTACGATCAGATCCTGCTTGACATGACAACTGCTTATGCATTGGTACAGGATATTAAAAAAGATCCTGCTGATCAAACAGATGCCGGGCTTACCTATAGTGAGCGTGTCACCAAATCTGCAATCGCAGGAATCCTGGCAAAAGTCTGCCTTACCATGGCGGGCGAGCCCCTAAGAGACCAGACCAAATCTGCTGAAGCTCTAAAGTGGTCTGAATTGGTGATCAATTCTGGCCGGCATATGCTCAATCCAGATTATAAGCAGATTTTTATCAATGCAGCTAAAGACATCTACGATACCAAAGAATGTATCTGGGAGATTGGTTTTTATGGCAACAATACCGGTAATGCTCAACAAGGTGGTACCCTGGGAATTACCAATGGTATCACCAGCACGGACCTTGTTGATCCTGGTTATGCTACAGGAACCATCAATGCTACGGGCAGGATGTACAATTTATACGATGCTACAGATGCGCGCCGCGACTGGTGCATTGCACCTTTTAAATATGTTACCGCCAACAATAAAACAACTACTGTGGCATGGACAGCCGCGCAGATCTATGACCGGAATATTGGCAAATGGCGCAGGCAATATGAAACGGTTATGCCTAAAACCAAAGATTTCAACTCGGTCGATTTTCCTGCCCTTCGTTATTCAGATGTACTGCTGATGTATGCAGAGGCAGCCAATGAAGTGAATGGCGGACCTACATCAACCGCGGAGTTGTATCTGAACCAGGTGAGAAGAAGAGGACATAATAAACCTGTAGGTGCTGCAGATCCAGTTGTCGATGTGACCAGTGGTCTGGGCAAAAGTAAATTTCTAGAGGAACTTCAAAACGAAAGGGCCAGGGAATTTGCATTTGAAGGGATGAGACAGCACGATTTAAAACGCTGGGGGCTGTATGTTTCCAAAATGAATAGCCTGGCTGTAGAGATCAATGCCAGTGCCCCATCAACATGGAAGTATGCTGCCTCTGCCGGAAAAAATGCAACGGATAGAAACCTTCTTTTTCCAATACCTAACTCAGAATTAGTCCTGAACCCTAATATAGGGGTCAATAATCAAAATCCGGGCTGGTAATTATTTATCATTTAGATCAGAATATATGAGATACTTTATTTTCTTCACTGCAGGCTTGCTTATTTTACTCTCTTCCTGTTCAAAGGATCATGTAGATACACCTGTATTTGATGTATCTACGGATGCACTCACCTTTAAGGCCGGATCGGCCATTACGTTCAGGTTCTCCGGAAATCCTGATAATCTGACTTTTTATTCTGGTGAAGAGGGAAAAAAATATGAATACAGGAACCGTACGAGTCAGCCAGGCAAGCTCCAGATTCAGTTTACTTCCCTGGTACAATCGGGAACCAGGAATAACCTGTCTTTATTTGCCACAACAGAGATCAGCGGAAAGATTGATTCTGCTGCCGTAAAAAATGTAAAATGGACGGATATCAGCAGCAGGGCAACTTTTTCGACCGGGGCAGACAATACACCATCGGGTGCTATTGACTTATCCGATTTTTCTGACTCGGGCAAACCGGTTTCTGTGGCTTTCAGGTATACTGACGTAAAAAGTACCACTGCTCAGCAGAACCGATGGGTGATCCGGACTTTTAATGCCAGTGCCGTTCGTGACGGCTCCTCAAGCCCCTTGGCCGTGATGTCTGATGCAGGATGGGTAGGAGTTAGCTTTAAAAATCCACTGGCTATATGGACCATTACCTCTGCACAATTGTTAATGTCTGGCGGGGGTGTTGGTGCAGACGACAATGAAGACTGGGTGATCTCTAAACCGCTCGATCCAACCTCCATTAAATCTGATGTGGGCTATGTACTGAAAAACATCAGTTCTCCAATAGCTGATTTTACTTATACGTATACCAAACCGGGTATCTATAAAGTGACTTTCCTGGCTTCCAACCGGGTGGATAAAACTGCGAAAGAGACCGTTAAAGAAATGACACTGACTATTGAGCCATAACACAAATAAGATGTTTAAAAGCCGATATAAATCCTTTATCAAAGAACTGACCTTTCAGGCTCTGCTGCTTCTTTGTATGTCGATGGTTTTAACCATTCATAGCAGCTGGCAAAAGGACGACCCCGTCGTATTGAAAGGAGCAGGGTTAAATTTGCAATGGAAACGGAATGCGAAAGGATGGCATCTGGCAAAGATTGCGGTTAAAGGTAAAGAAAGCTGGATAAATATGCCTGTGCCTGATGGCTGTTATACCGTGCTGTATTCTGATGTACAGCCAGATACAACACAGGCCATCTTCTATAAAGATGGTAAAAAGATCAATTTTCCGGAATCGGTTTACCGTTACCCATCGGTTTTATGGAAAGAAGTAACAAAGCCTGTGCAGATGAATACCGCTGGCCAGGTCTGGAGTTTCTATCCCAATCATATGACCCGTGAGAAAAATGGTTTAAGTTTTTCGGAAGAAGGTAAAGCTGCAGCTTTGAAAGCTTTTTGGCAAATAGATCCCAATTATCCCGGTGATATTCAGGTTAAACTGGTTTTAACAGCTAAAAAAGATGGCTACTTTTCCATGGCAAGTCCGACGGTCACAGCGATCCCACAAGAGCAATTGGCCTGGGGCCTTATTCCCGGATATTTTCAGGGGGCATCGCTGGAAAAGGACTTCATCAAAGCTTATGCCTATGGGCAAGGGATTCCAGACCAGCCTGTATTGGTCAGAGAAAGGGCTGCAAGTACGCTTTCCCCTTTAATTAGCTTAAAAAACGGGACCACTATTGCTGTAATCCCGGAACCTGGTACCGGACGTGATCCCTGGGCAAAAGATAAAAATACACACAAGGACTGGCTGCTGGGCATGTCTCTGATGAACAGGTCCTCACAGCTCTCCCCAACCGCTTATCATCCAATATTGGGAGAGAAGGGCTCTTTTCTTAAAGCAGGGGATACCATTAGCTTCTCTTTCAGATATACCATACGGTCTGAAGGTTGGTATCCTGTATTTAAGCATGCAGTTAATGATGTTTATCATTTTAAAGATTTTTTAAGCTTGAAACAAACGCAGCAATCGCTCACGGAACGGGTACTTGCAATGCACAAATATGTTGCAGATCATCAAACCTCTATGTGGCGCACAGAAAGCTACAAAGGTTTAACCATAGGGGCACAGGCATATCTTGGAGGGGTATTGGGGGCAGATAAAGATGCGATGAAAAACTCTGATTACGGCGCAATGTGGATGCTTTCGAGAATTATGAACGATTCTGTCCTGCTGAAACAACGACTGCCTTTCGCCCGCAACTTTAAACTGCTCCAGCAGCAGGAAGAGCCCGGCTTTTTTCAGGGAGCGGCAGTTGGACAGTATTTTTTATCAAAGAAAAAGAAATTTACCGAAGAGTGGGGTCCCTATGTAGAGCCTATAGGTCTGACCTATTATACCATGATGGATATTGGCAATATTCTGTTGTTCGAACCTGGGGATAACCAACTTAAGGCTAGATTAAGACAAGGTGCCGAACGGCTGCTGCAATGGCAGAGACCAGACGGAGGATGGGCTGTGGCTTATGATCGCGCATCTGAAAACCAGATGTTCACTGAACTTGAGGACCTGCGGCCGACTTTCTATGGATTAGTGGTGGCTTACAGGATTCTCGGAGATCAGAGGTATCTGGATGCCGCTTGTAAAGGCGCAGACTGGTATATCAAAAATGCGGTGGAAAAAGGACATTTTCTTGGTGTTTGCGGCGACGCCAGGTTTGTTCCAGATTTTGCCACTGTGCAAAGTGCACAGGCACTGATGGATCTTTATGATCTCAGCAAAAAAGAAACGTATTTAAATTCAGCGGTGCAAACGGCCCGTTTTTATACGACTTCTATTTATACGCACCCCATCCCAAATAAAGAAATAAAAACGGTTAAAGGCATACGCCGCGAAGATTGGGAGATCAGTCAGGTGGGTTTAAGTTTTGAGCATGGTGGCAGTATAGGTTCTGCAAATTCCCTGGGGCCGATCTTACTGGCCAGTCATGCCGGTCTGTTTGTAAGAATTTTTCAACTGACCAAAGACTCCATTTACCTGGACATGGCACGTGCGGCAGTATTGGGAAGGGATGCTTTTGTAGATCCGAAAACAAATGTAGCTTCCTATTACTGGCAGGCCATGAATTCCGGGCCAGGCAGTTTTCCGCACCATGCGTGGTGGCAGATCGGATGGATTACCGATTATCTCCTGTCGGAAGCTGAAATGCGTTCTCAGGGCGGAATCAGTTTTCCAAGGGGATTTATTACACCCAAAGTAGGTCCCCATGAAAGTTATGGTTTTGCTCCGGGACAGGTTTACGGCATTCCTGCCTCACTGATATTAAGTGATGGTATGCTGAAAGCGGATAGCCCTTATCTGGACTATGCAGAAGCGATTAACCGCGACCAAAAGAAATGTTTTCTAATTCTGATGAACAGTAGTGATCAAATTTTGAAGACTCAGGTTCATTTTGATCCGGAAAAGATTCCTGGTGTTCAGGTAACAGGCATAAAAAAGGCTGTATTTATGAAGTCACAAGAACAATTGTCTGCTAAAGGTTCATGGACAGTGGAAATCGGGCCATATTGTTTAAGAGTTATTGAAATAAACTATTAAAGATGAAACCATCATGGACAAACACTCACAAATAGCGATGAATATTGCTCATGATAGCTTCATTCCAATTGAAAAACAAATTTATATTCCAATGAAAAAATTAAACGCAATCAGCTATCTGCTTATGCTCAGTTCGATGGCAATCTTTGAGGTTCTTACTTCAGGAAAAGCTATGGCGCAGACCGGACAAAATTATTTCATCCAGGCTGAAGATTTTCAGTTCCCTGGAGACTGGACGATAAGTAAGGAAACGGGGACAAATGTCTTGGGAAAAGGCGCTTTATTGGCTTCCTCTTCTAAAGATCCGAAGTCCGATGCTTTTACGGTGATCAAAATCACAAATGCAGCCAACTACGTAGCCTGGACCAGATCAAGGGACTATGCCCAAAACAGCCCCGGGACCCGGAGATATCGTTTGATCTGTAATGATCAGGACATGGCATCTGAATCAGGAAAGCACCTTCAGGATGGTTATCGCTGGGAAAAAGTAGGTGTGGCAAGTCTGCAAGCTGGTAATAACTTGCTGAGGTTAAAGAACACGACCTTAGGCTTTGCTCGCTGTGATGCTCTATTTTTCACAACAGATACGGCCTTTAACCCAAATGATGGCAATGTAAATCTCCAGCCATTTTACATTACTCCGGTGCAGGTTAATGAAAATCATGCCGTAGTAAATGCGCCCGCGCCATCAGTGGTTGGGGTAAATGAAACGGTAATTGGTACCCTGGCTAATGACCGGATCAGGTTAAGTTTTAAACAGGCAACAGACAACGCAGGTAAAGTCCGGATCGCTGCGGTAACGGAAGTTTTTCAAGATGGGCAGTGGACTGGCGTCGGTCAGAATATAGAAGAACACAGGGTCTTCCTGGTTAAATCCAAAACCCCGAAAATCAAATTCACAGAATATTATGCTTCCTGGAAGGACTCCGTCAGTATAAGTACGTTCACTGTAAATGGAAAAACCTATCAAACCTTTGATCAGATTGGCTTCAGAAATCCTTTCCTTTCCGGAAAACTTTTATTGTGTACACCTTCTTCGGTGACGCAAACATCTCCGGGTGAACTTGCCGTAACGTATACGGCAGCAGATGGAACGCAAGTTACGGGAACATGGAAATTAAAACCTGGAACGGCTCATTTTGAGCTGGCTTTACAATATTCAGCCACGGAAGATGGTTTTTACAGTTTTGGAACTTCCGCCTTCCAGGGTGTCCCGGATGGCAGTGTGAAAAATGTACAGCTTCCGCCAATGTTCAACTATAAACGGATAACTGAGTTTCCTGTACTGGTTCCAGGGGCAATGACCCCACAACCTTTGGCCATCGTAGAGCTCACGAAAAATAACAAGCCGCTGAGCCTATTTGTAACAGGTTCTTTGACTGACTTTTCATTAGACTGGGCGCAGGACACGACCTCCCGTATTGGCTTTTTGTTAAAAGGAGAGCTCAATACGATTCAGCCTGCTGCATTTGCACCGCTTCTGGGACTTACGGATTCTAAACTTTTAAATGGAGAGACATTAAAGCGGACATTTAATATTGGTGCAGTTTCAGGCAACTGGAATGCTGGACTCGAATACATTTCAAATAACATTTATCAGGTAAAGGATTATCGCCTGCAAGATTCTACCTCCCTAACAAATGCTGCATTTAATATCATCGATCTTATTAAAAATGACGATGCTTCAGGATGGGATACTGCACTGAAAGGTTTTTATGATATAGAAGCTGAACCGAAGATCTCACCAACAGTTGCACAGGCTGCACCGCTGGCCGTTATCTCTGCGGCAGTGCTAAACCGGGATGAAGATCTTTACATCAGACGTGCGCTACCTACCATAGAATACACCTTGTCCCGTAGTGCCTTCAGGTGGGCAAGGGCCATGGGGGAGCCTTTTAATCTAACTCCGGCCTCAATGGAGCTGAACCCCTATAAGAACATCCAGTTCAATACGGCTTATTTTGAAGCTTTACATCAGCTGCTGGGCGGGAAAAACCCGTGGTTAACACAAGTAGCCATGCCAGGGGGGCTGCCCAGAAAATCTGCAGGTTATTCTGTAAATATTCCTGACTGGACGCAGGAACTGGCATCCTACAAACTAACAAAGGATTCTTCGTGGCTCTCCAAGGCCGTTTTACATGCCAAAGATTTCCTCCAAAAAGAGGTATATGCCTCAAAGACCAATCTATTAATGGTCCAGTCTTTTTACAACACATCCTTTTATCCATATTGGTGGGACCTGATGGATTTG
>NZ_DATMRL010000158.1:0-9162 GCF_035566355.1 Pedobacter sp. | reverse complement strand
TCATTTCTGGAGGATCTGCGTGTAGAAGTGCGGCAACAGTTCAATGATGGTAGTTATGAAATGATTATTCCAGTACATAATTATAGCCGTTTGAAAAATTGTCCTGGAATTCTATCTATTACACCAATGACGGAGCCAAATGGAATTTATGATGCCAGTATATTTCCTCATCATCCTTGGTTTAAATGGAATAATGACAACTTTGGTCCCCTGACTATTCCTAAAAAGGGATGGACAATAAAACTGGACTCGGCAGCAGTGGCACTTTATGGACAGGCCATACGACTTTATGAGCATAACAGCCTGGTTAATAATGGAGACGGTGTTTTGATCAATGGAAAAAAGACAGATCATTATACGTTTAAAATGAACTACTATTGGATGATGGGCGACAACAGACATAATTCTGAAGATTCCCGCTTCTGGGGCTTTGTTCCGGAAGACCATATTGTGGGTAAAGCTATGATTACGTGGATGAGTAAGGACAGCTTGGGAACTGGTTTGAACAAGATCAGATGGAACAGGATACTTAAATCAATCCATTAAAAACAGTAGATACCAGATTATTATGACTACCTTGTTGGTTAAATTATAATAAAATGAAAATCAATGAATTAGCACTTAGTTTTTGTCAATCTAAAACGGAGTTGCTAGAACTGGAAAAAGATCTGGCCCTGGTGGAAAAACTTGTGAAGGATCTTTTGGCAGATGTTCAGACACCGGATCTGAAACTGGAAATTTCGGGTCTGAATAAAGAGATCAAAAGCCAGACAGAAGTGATTGAACAGCTTAAAGCTGAATTGAATGGAGTTCAGGACGAACTTTTGGCTTGTTTTAAAGCTGAGGATTATAAAGCAGGTGATAAGCTGGAGGTGGTGCTGAACAATAGTAAGGCTGTTCAGCTGTGGGTAACTAAGGATGGAATACTTAAAGTCCAGCCTTAACTGGCCGGACTTTACAGGTTAAATTATTTTTGATCACCTGGAGTGGGGGCAGGTGACAGAATATGTACCTCCCGCTGCGGATAAGGTGTGGAAATACTGTTGTTGTCTAATTCTTCTTTTATCTTTTGAAAATTACTGTAATAGGCCTTGGTGTAGTCACCGTTAGCTACCCAGGCATGGATAGTCAGATTCACTGCGTTTTCTCCAAGAGAACTGACAAGAACGACAGGTTGTGGTGTTTTCAGGACCAGGGAATCTTTATCCAGTAAATTCAGAATGAGTTTTCTGGCGGTGTCTATATTGGAATTGTAGGAGATTCCAATAATGTATTCGAGCATCCGGGTTTCATTGTCTGAGGTATTGTTGATCACGGCATTGGCCAGGGGGCCATTAGGGGCATAAAGTGTTGTGCCGTTAGCTGCTTTTAGGGTGGTGTAGAGAATGTCTATTTTAAGGACAGTTCCGCTTACGCCATTGGCCGCTGAAATGCTGTGTCCAATTCTGAAAGGTTTGAACAGCAGGATCAGGACTCCGCCCGCAAAATTGGAAAGGCTGCCTTGCAGGGCCAATCCAACGGCCAGACCAGCAGTACCCAGAACGGCAATAAAGGAAGTGGTGGGAATGCCAACCGTTGAGGCAACCTGGAGGATCAGCAACAGATAAAGGATGGCTTTTAGTACACTGATCAGAAAGGAGGAAAGGGAAACGTCGATATTTCCTTTGGTGAACCGTCTGGTTAAAAAGCCGATCAGAAATTTGATGAGCCATATTCCGAGAAACAGGGTGATTAATCCAAATAAAAGGGAAGGGATCATATCTACGAAGGCGTCAATGAGTTTTGCCACTTTGGGCTCGATATAATTCATATTTAAAAATTTACTCAGCTTTCTTCCCCGCATTTTTGATGCCATTATGTTGCTGTGGTGTGGATTTTGTTAGATAGTCAGTTCATGAGAAAGATGGCATGCCTTTTTGTATTATTGCTTTTCCTGGTCTTTAATGGAAATGCCCAGGGAATATTTAAGATTCATGGTTCATTTACCTTGCTGAAAAAGGAGATGAAGGTGGTGCTGGCCTATAACCTGAACCATAAAGAGGTACGGGATTCTACGGTGACCAGGAACGGGCTTTTTGATTTTTCAGGAACGGTTCCTTCAGCGCTGCCGGTTAAAGCTACATTAGGTTTCCTCGCATTGGAAGATCATCCGAATACTTCTTATGTGGAGCAATTACTAAAGATTGATGAACAGGATTTTTTTATCGAGAAAGGAACTGTTTTGGTGAAGGGCAGCAGTAAAATGAATACAGCAGTAATTACCGGGGGCAAGACACAGCAGGAGCTGCTCTCGCTGCAGGGTTTGAAGCGTGAAGAGCGGGATAAAATGTTGAATTTACAGGATGAAATGATTCCTCTGCTGATTCAGAGTCAGGGATTTGCTATAGACTCAAACAAAAAAGTTCAGGCCATTAGTGCAGAAATGCAGCCTCTGGTTAGAAAAATGAGGGAAAAGGAGGAACTTTTTATAAAAACGCATCCTGATTCTTATGTGACACTTGATCTGGTGGCACAACGTAGCCGGATGATGCGTACCGGAAGTTTTACAAAGATGTTGAGTGGTTTAAGTCCGAGGTTGAGAAATTCAAAATCCGGTAAGGAAATGTTGCGCAGGCTTAGTGTCGAAAAACAGACCGCTATTGGGGTAAAGGCGATGGATTTCAGCGAACCGGATGCGGACGGAAATATCATCTCTTTAGATGCATTTAAAGGTAAGTATGTTTTGCTGAATTTCTGGGCGAGTTGGTCGGAGGCTTCCAGAGGTGAAAATTTAGATTTATTGACGCTATATCTGCAGTTTAAGAACAAGGGCTTCGAGATTCTGTCTGTTTCTTTGGATGCAGATAGAGAAAAATGGCTGAATGCTGTGGGGGAGGATCATTTAATCTGGCCGCAACTGAGTGATTTAAGAGGCTGGAATAATAAGGCTGCGCAAGTGTATGCGATAACCTCTGTTCCGAAGAATTTTCTGATCGGTCCTGATGGACGGATTGTTGGAAAGGACTTGTTTGGGGAAGCGCTTCTCGAAAAATTAGAAGAAGTACTTCGTTAAGGTTTTACTGTATCCTGCCTTGCTTGGAAAATGAAAAATTGTAAGTTAGCCTGATACCAACGATAGGTGTTGCCTGATGATTGGTCCTTATAAAATCGCCGTGAAGGTTGAGGTCCAGTATGCTTCTTTGTTCCGAGATCAGCTCATAGCCTCCGCTTGCAGTGGCACCTATTCCGTTATTGCTTCCTTCTTCTCCGCCCAGATAGGCTAAAGCGCCCAGACGGATATAGAAGCCGGGTTCAATATAATATTTGCCACCCAGGCCAAAATAACCAGTATAAGGGGTTTCAATACCTACAGAGGGTACCACAGAGAATTCTTTTGCCAATTTGATCTCTCCCTGAAGAACGCCTCCATAGCCTGAACCTTCTTTGGATGCATTGAGTGCCAGACCAGCGCCAATAGAATTTTTAGCCTGACTATAGACATGAGTACAAAAAAATGCGGTGCAAATCAGAAAAACAAGTACGGAGCGTTGATATAGGGGAGTAATATGCTTAGCGGTTCCGGGGCTTGATCTCATTTTTAAATTTTGTGTTTCAAATTAAACGCGAGTATACATAATATTATCATTTTTTTTGGCTGGAATTGATTTTAATTAAAGGAGATGATGAAATGCGAATTTTTTTATAAATCTTCATAAATGCTTAATCAGTTTTATCTAAGTTTGCAGATTGTTTATATTGTTGTTAATCATACATGGACATTTCGGTTGTAGTACCCTTATATAATGAAGAAGAGTCATTGCCTGAGCTCACCTCATGGATAGCTAAAGTAATGGCTGAACATAATTTTACTTACGAAATTCTCTTTGTGGATGATGGGAGTACAGATTCTTCCTGGGCCATTATTGAACAACTCAAAGAGAAGTTTGACAGCGTAAGGGGTATTAAATTTAGAAGGAATTACGGAAAGTCTGCGGCTTTAAACGTGGCTTTTGAAGCTGCTGTTGGCGATGTAGTGATTACCATGGATGCCGATTTACAGGACAGCCCGGATGAGATCCCTGAATTATACAGAAGGATAAAAGAAGAAAAGTACGATCTTGTTTCCGGTTGGAAGAAGAAGAGATATGATCCGATTACAAAGACCATTCCTACAAAGCTGTTTAATGCGGCCACAAGGAAAATGTCTGGGATTCAGCTGAATGATTTTAATTGTGGTTTGAAAGCCTATCGCAATGATGTGGTCAAAACCATAGAGGTCTATGGGGAAATGCACCGGTATATTCCTGTTATTGCAAAATGGGCTGGTTTTAAGAAAATTGGTGAACAGGTCGTGGAACACCGGGCCCGTAAATACGGGGTAACCAAATTTGGTTTTAGCCGTTTTATCAATGGTTTTCTAGACTTATTGTCTATATTTTTTGTAGGTAAGTTTGGCAAGCGCCCAATGCACTTTTTTGGGTCGCTGGGGGTATTGAGTTTCTTACTGGGTACTTTTATGGCTTTATGGATGATTGGAGAGAAATTATATCATATTGCTGCGGGTATTCCGTATAAACGTGAAATTACAGATCAGCCTTTATTTTATATTGCTTTAGTGGCCATTATCGTAGGATCTCAGTTGTTTTTAACTGGTTTTGTAGCCGAACTGGTGACCCGTAATGCACCTGAACGTAATCAGTATCTGATAGAAAAGGAGATAAATTAAAGGATGTTTTTTTCTATTATAATTCCCTTATATAATCGGCCCCAGGAAATAGACGAATTACTGGCTACACTGACCAAACAGACTTATATGCAGTTTGAAGTGCTGGTGGTTGAAGATGGTTCTGTTCATGATGCTAAGGAGATTGTTGCAAAATATCAGGACCGTCTGGATGTCCATTACTTCTTTAAACAGAATGCCGGACAGGGCTTTGCAAGAAACTATGGTTTTGAGCGGGCGAGAGGGGATTATTTTATCATTTTTGATTCGGATTGTCTTATTCCTGCAGATTATCTGGAAACGGTAAGAGATTACCTTTTTGAACATAAACTGGATGCTTATGGTGGTCCGGATGCGGCGCACAGCAGTTTTAGTCCTGTACAAAAGGCGATCAGTTATGCCATGACTTCTCCTTTTACAACGGGCGGGATCCGTGGGAATAAAAAACATGTAGGACAATTCCATCCCCGCAGTTTCAATATGGGGGTGTCGCGTGAGGTTTGGGAAAAGGTAGGTGGTTTTATTTTAACCAGATTGGGAGAGGATATTGAATACAGTATTCGTATCCACGAAAGTGGTTTTAAGATCGGGCTGATTCCTGCGGCAAAAGTATATCATAAGAGAAGGACGAGTTTTGCCCAATTCTATAAGCAATTACATTTCTTTGGGAGGGCGAGGATCAATATTTATAAGCACTTCCCTGCTGAGCTGAAATTGATCCATTTCTTTCCGGCTGCTTTTACGGTTGGTATTATACTAACTTTAATATTGAACATATTGTATCCGCCTTTGGCGTATATTTGTAATACAGTGTTGCTGATCATATTTGCAATGATTTTTTTTCATGCCTGGAGTGTGACTAAATCTGTTAAAGTTGCATTTTTGAGTATTATTGCATCTTTTATACAGCTTTTTGCTTACGGCATGGGTTTTATACAGGATTTTGTTAAAAGAGTAGTATTGAAACAATCATGATAGAATTTTTAAAAGAAAGCACCTTTACGGTGAACGAGGTGATTGGTAAAGCCTGGACACTAACGAAAAGGAATTACTTTTCCATTGCCACTTTATGCTTTTTAATGTTTTTGACTTCCAATGCCTCGGGTTTAATGGCTTTTTTCCTCAAAGACGTGAGCAAAGGTCTGAATATTTTCATGGCTGCACTTTTTGTGATGCTGTATTTTACCCTCAATTTATCCCTGCTGAAGTATATTTTTCACTTGCTTGATGATGAAGAGCATGATGTCAGTATTGTGAGTACATTGCCTACCCGCCAGCAGATCATCCGGTTTTTAATTGCAATGTGTTATTTTATGTTTTGCATTGTTGGAGTATATTCGGTGGTGGCCTTGGTTGGTTTTCCTTTTATCTATACCGGGATAAAAATGTCGGTAGTGACGAATGTTGCTATATCTGTTGGTACCGTGGCTATTTTTATTACCTGGATCCGGATTTCTTTTTTTCCTTTTTTTATCATTGATAAGAATCAGCCACCTTTTGGATCTATTAAATTTAGTTTGGCCATTACAAAAGGAAATTTCACAAAAATTCTTTTGCTGTTGCTTGTGTTGGGTGGGTTTTATATTTTGTATCTGCTGGTGAGTTATATGCAATGGCCTATTATATCTTTCCTGATCAATATTTTAAGTTCTTTTATCATTGTTCCTTTATCTAATGTTGCTTTAACCATTGCCTATCGAAAAATGATGAGCGAGTATAAAGGTGATGAGCACCCCGATATCATTCACAATATTGTTTAAACAAGGTTTATGGGATTAAAAGCAGCGTTGAGCAAACCTTTTGCCGCTTTTGTGGTAAAGGGGATTGACAAGTGGAAGAAGAATGCGGTGAAGGCACAGCAGGATACCCTTAAAAATCTGATTGCTTCGGCAAAACAAACTTCTTTTGGAAAGGACCATCATTTTGCGTTGGTCAACAATTATGAGGATTTTAAGAAACAGGTTCCGGTTAGGGATTATGAGGGGTTAAAGAATTATATTGACCGCGTTGTTGCGGGAGAAAGGGATGTGATGTGGAAGGGAAAACCGGAGTATTTTGCAAAGACTTCGGGCACAACTTCGGGGGCAAAATATATTCCTATTTCTAAAGATTCTATGCCGGAGCATATCAAGGCGGCAAGAAATGCTTTGCTTACCTATATTCACGAAACTGGAAATGCAGATTTTGTAAATGGGAAAATGATCTTCCTCCAGGGCAGTCCGGTAATGTCTAAGAAGAATGGAATTAAAGTTGGCCGCTTGTCTGGTATCGTGGCTAATCTGGTTCCGGCCTATTTGCAGAAAAACCGTTTGCCTTCTTACGCTACGAATTGCATAGAAGACTGGGAAGTGAAGGTCGATGCGATTGTTGATGAAACGATTGAACAGGATATGACGGTTATTTCCGGGATACCTCCCTGGGTACAAATGTATTTCGACCGGCTTACGGAGAAATCAGGAGGACGAAAGATCAAAGACATCTTTCCTAATTTTAAACTCTTTGTGTATGGAGGGGTTAATTATGAACCTTACCGGGCTAAAATTGAGGCGAGTATTGGCCGAAGGATAGATTCTATTGAGACTTATCCTGCATCAGAAGGTTTTATTGCTTATCAGGACAGTCAAAAGGATAAAGGATTACTTTTACTGGCTGATGCGGGGATCTTTTATGAATTTATTCCTGCAGATGAATTTTATAATGACAACCCTACCCGCCTGAGTCTGGGTGAAATTGAACTTGATGTGAATTATGCTTTGATTTTAAATACCAATGCGGGCTTGTGGGGGTATAGTATTGGTGACACGGTGAAATTTGTATCTAAAGATCCCTACCGGATTATGGTTACAGGAAGGATCAAGCATTTCATTTCAGCATTTGGAGAGCATGTGATTGGTGAAGAAGTGGAGCATGCTTTAATGAGTGTAGCCAATGAAGAGGGGATTGAAATTACGGAATTCACAGTTGCACCACAGGTGGTGGATCCGGAAGGTGGTTTGCCTTATCATGAGTGGTTTATAGAGTTTGGAAATATGCCTGCAGATCTTATTGCTTTTAGCAGGAGGGTGGATGAGGCTTTGCAAAAGAAAAATATTTATTACTTTGACCTCATTGAAGGGAAGATTTTACAGCCGTTGATTATTCGTCCTTTGAGAAAAGAGGCTTTTGTGAGTTATATGAGGGCAGAGGGGAAGCTTGGTGGACAAAATAAAGTTCCCCGTTTAGCGAATGACAGAAAGATTGCGGATAGTTTAAGTAATTTTACGATTAAATAACAACGTCTTTACAGATGTTGAAGGAGAAAAAGCTTTTGGCGATTAAAAAAAATATAAGCATACTGGGCTCAACGGGCTCTGTTGGTACACAAGCGCTGGAAGTAGTGAAGGCCAATCCGGAACGATACCGGATTACTGCACTTACGGCTCAGTCTAATGACGTTTTATTGGTTCAGCAGGCAAAGGAATTTAGGCCCGAACTGGTGGTGATTTCTGATGAGGGGAAATATGAAAGTGTAAAGGATGGCCTCGCAGGAACAGGTATTAAAGTTCTTGCGGGAGAATCAGCTTTATGTGAAGCTGCGGCTTTGCCTGTCAGTGACCTGGTTTTGACTGCTGTGGTCGGGTCTGCGGGTTTAAAACCAACGATTGCGGCTATTGAAGCGGGGAAAGACATTGGATTGGCCAATAAGGAAACCTTGGTGGTGGCGGGAGAACTGATCACGGAACTGGCCAGAAAACATGGTGTTAAGATTATTCCGGTGGATTCTGAGCACTCGGCAATTTTCCAGTGCCTGGTTGGTGAAGCATCCGATGCGGTAGAAAAAATTTATCTGACGGCTTCAGGTGGTCCCTTTCGGGGAAAGGACCGTGCCTACCTGGCTGGAGTGACTAAAGCTCAGGCCCTGAAACATCCCAATTGGGTGATGGGGGCAAAAATTACGATCGATTCTGCATCTATGATGAATAAAGGCTTGGAAGTGATTGAAGCCAGGTGGTTGTTTGATTTAAATGTTGATCAGATTGATGTCATTGTACATCCGCAGTCTATAGTTCATTCTATTGCACAATTTAAAGATGGATCTATGAAAGCCCAGATGGGCCTACCGGATATGAAACTCCCGATTCATTATGCATTAGCTTATCCGAATCGGGTGGAGAGCCAGTTTCCGCGTTTTAATTTTATGGATTATCCCGAGTTGAATTTTTTCCCTCCGGATTATTTGAATTTCAGAAACCTTGACCTGGCCTTTCGTGCGTTAAAAAAAGGGGGTAACATGCCTTGTATTGTAAATGCAGCAAATGAGGTTGTTGTAAATGCCTTTTTACAGGATAAAGTGGGTTTCCTGGAAATGAGTGATATTATAGAACGTTGTATGGAGGATATGCCTTTTGTTGGTCAGCCGGGACTGAATAATTATTTAGAAACCGATCAGCATACGCGTATATTTGCCCACCAACTCGTAA
>NZ_DATMRL010000157.1:0-3827 GCF_035566355.1 Pedobacter sp. | reverse complement strand
AGACCAGCATTTAAACTTTCCAATATTTCCTTTTCCGGAAGGTCGCAGTTTACGGAAAAAATCGGTATCAATTTTAGTGGACAATTTTCTCCTTATGCAACGATGCCGGACACATTGAATACCGGAAAAAGGATATTACAGGATAAGTATACCTGGTCAAATGCACAGCTCCCTCGTCTTACGCAGTTTGGTTTTTCTTTTGACTATAGCTTTAATCCAACTACTTTTCAAAAAAGGCAGGACAATATGGATAAGCTAAACCAGGCTTCTCAAATTAAAGGCATTACACCAGAACAGGCCAATGCCCTTGCTGCGATCAGCAGAGATCCGAATGCTTTTGTCGATTTCAATGTGCCATGGAATCTTTCCTTTTCTTATTCCTTTAATTACAATACAGATGATGCTGGAAATACACCGACAAGGAATAGTAACCTGACCTTTAGAGGGGATTTTAGCCCAACTAATAAATGGAAAGTCACTTATGAATCTGGATATAACTTCCAAACCAATAAACTGGCTTTAACTACATTTACCATTTACAGGGATCTTCACTGCTGGGATCTTCACTTTACATGGGTGCCGTTTGGTGCTTTTAAAATGTACCAGATGACGCTGAAAGTTAAAGCATCTATTCTTCAAGATTTAAAATTAAGTAAACAGGCAAGTTCCTACTACAATAACTAATCATCATCAACTATGTTAGCTGAAATTATTACTATAGGCGACGAAATCCTTATCGGGCAAATCGTTGATACGAATTCTGCATGGATGGCAAAGCAGCTTAATCTGATCGGGATTAAAGTGAAACAAATTACTTCTGTTTCAGATGATGCGGATCATATTATAGAAGCGCTGAACGAAGCAAGGAAAAGAGCTCAGATTATCCTGATTACGGGGGGCTTAGGGCCTACAAAAGATGATATTACTAAAATAACACTGGCCAGGTATTTTAAAATGGCTTTCAGAAGAGATGAAGAAACCTTAAAGCATGTGGAGGGTATTTTTGAGCGGTTTAAACGGCCTATGCTGGAAGTGAACAGAAAACAGGCGGATGTTCCGGATGGCTGTACAGTGATCAAAAATAAAAACGGAACTGCACCTTGTATGTGGTTTGAAGATCATGGAGACATATTTGTGTCTATGCCTGGTGTACCTTTTGAGATGATGTATTTAATGGAGGATGAAATCCTTCCCAGGTTAAAGAAATCGTTTAAATTGCCGGTGATCTACCATAAAACAATTTTAACTGCTAACATAGGGGAGTCTTTTCTGGCACAAGAGATAGAAGAGATAGAGGATAGCCTTCCACCTGCTATTAAACTGGCCTATTTGCCAAGATTAGGACAGGTTCGCCTAAGACTTAGTGCTTCAGGAGAAAACGAACTGGCTTTAAAACATGAGGTTGATCATTATGCTGATCTGATTATACAAAAAGTTAAGCCTTTTGTTGTTATTGATGAGGATGTACCCTTGGAAAAAGCTTTGCTTGATCTTATGGAGGCTAAGAAACTTACCTTATCCACAGCAGAAAGTTGCACTGGTGGTTACATTGCTCATCTGATCACCCAACATCCCGGCTGTTCAAAGGTATATGAGGGGGGAGCGGTTACTTATTCTTATGAATTAAAGGAATCTGTACTGGGAGTTCAGAAAACGACTTTAAATGATTTTGGAGCGGTGAGTGAGCAGACTGTAAAAGAAATGGCTGAAGGAGCTGTAAAACACTTTAAAACAGATTATGCTGTTGCTGTAAGTGGCATAGCTGGTCCCGATGGCGGTACACCCGATAAACCAGTCGGTACCGTATGGATTGCAGTGGCAAGTAAGAATGGTGCAGAGGCTAAAGTTTTTAATTTTGGAAATAAACGTGCGCAAAATATAGAGCGGTCTGCCATTGCAGCATTGAACATGTTGTTCACTCGGGTAAAGGCAGAATCTTCCAAATAAAAGTCTGCATTGGGTCTGATTTGTAGAATAAATGAGATTGAATTCAAAGTTAACTATCATTAAGTGTTCAAAAAGATTTACTTTTGCAGCGGATACCGAATTTTAAATTTACTGTAAACCAAAATGGCTCAATACGAATTACTGTTACCCAAAATGGGGGAGAGCGTTGCAGAAGCAACCATTATTAAATGGGTTAAACAACCCGGTGATATGATACAGCTGGATGACACAATATTGGAAATTGCTACTGATAAAGTAGATTCAGAGGTACCGTCGCCAGTTGCAGGTAAACTGGTTAAACAGTTATTTAAGGAGGATGAGGTTGTACAGGTGGGCGCAGTTATTGCTATTATTGAAACCGATGCTGCCGCAGTTGCTTCTTCGCCGGCAGAGGAAAAAATTGCAGAAGATACGCGGGAAGAGATTATAGAGAATATTCCTGGAACAGAACAACTGCCATCTGCAACTGCGGTTGTTGATTATCAAAGTTCTGATCGTTTTTATTCTCCTCTTGTGAAGAGCATAGCCTCGCAGGAAAACATTAGCCTGGATGAATTAAATACAATTAAAGGCAGCGGTGCTGACGGGCGTTTAACCAAAGACGACTTGTTGAACTATATTCAAGCCAGTAGAGGAGGCGTACAACACCAGGCTGCTGCACCGGCAGCTCCTTCATCAAAAACTGAAGTTACACCTGCGGTTACAGCGCCTAAACCTGCACCTGTGAATAGTGTGAGTGGTGGCGACGAGATTCTGGAAATGGACAGGATGCGCAAACTTATTGCTGAACATATGGTGATGAGTAAACAAACTTCACCTCATGTTACTTCCTTTGTGGAAGCGGACGTGACCAATATGGTGCTCTGGAGAGAGAAAGTGAAAAAGAATTTTGAAAAGCGCGAGAACGAAAAGATCACTTTTACGCCAATCTTTGTAGAAGCCGTAGCTAAAGCCATTAAAGATTTTCCAATGATCAATGTAACCGTTAACGGAAATCAGATCATTAAAAAAAGAGATATTAATATTGGAATGGCGGCTGCTCTTCCAAGTGGTAACCTTATCGTTCCTGTGATCAAAAATGCAGATCAGCTGAACCTGGTTGGATTGACTAAATCTGTAAATGATCTGGCCAATCGTGCGCGTATTTCAAAACTGAAACCAGATGAAACTCAAAATGGAACATTTACGTTAACCAATGTAGGTTCGTTTGGTAATGTAATGGGCACACCAATTATTAACCAACCTCAGGTTGCAATATTGGCCGTTGGTGCGATCAAAAAGAAACCAGCTGTACTGGAAACAGAATTTGGCGATGTGATTGCGATCCGTCATATGATGTTCTTATCCTTATCCTATGATCATAGAGTTGTAGATGGTGCATTAGGGGGCTCATTTGTTAGACGCGTTGCTGATTACCTGGAAAACTGGGATGTGAATCGTGAAATATAAGAAATATCAATAATCAGAAAGGCCCTTCACTTGTGAAGGGCCTTTTTTTATCAAAACAAAAACTAAAAATGTAATTAACTTAATGCACAGCGGCTTCTTCTTCAGCAACAGCCTTGATTTGCTGCTCTGTATAGTTGTACTTTCCTGTATGTGCGATAAAGATGTCTTTTTGTTGCAGCAATTCTCTGTTTGCCAGTAAATCTTTCAGGCTCACACTTCCGATGACATATTTATAATCCTCGCGTGAGAAACGTTCTACAATATTTTCGATTTTCAGCTTTTCAATAGTGTATTCATGTACATAACGTATGTAAACTTCTATGTTTACATTATCTGTGTGGCTTAAACCATTGTGCTGGTTATACTTTTTATATTCGTACTTATAGCCATAACGTAAAGCTGCAATATCGGACAAGACCGCGGCACCGGTA
>NZ_DATMRL010000156.1:0-4129 GCF_035566355.1 Pedobacter sp. | reverse complement strand
ATGATGGCTTTGGTGCCCGAAGCACATACTTTATTAATGGTAGTAGCAGGCAAATCAGGAAGTCCGGCATGTTTTGCAGCCTGTGTAGCGGGTGCCTGGCCAAGGTTGGCGGATAATACATTTCCCATATATACTTCCTGAACATCTTCAGGTTTGATCCCTGCTTTCTCTATTGCGGCTTTAATGGCAATTCCACCAAGTTGTGTAGCTGTAAAACCAGCTAATGATCCACCGAAACTTCCAATTGGGGTTCTAAGTGCTGAAACGATTACTACTTCTTTCATTCGAAATATTTATAATTGGTTATAAGCAAAGTTAAATAAGATTCACTGGTTTTAGGTAATCAAAACAACAGTTCCTGCAATAATTAAGGCTGCACCTATAATAATTTTTAGGGTAATGGCTTCTTTTAGAATGAGGAAAGAGAGCAGGATCGTTAAGGCCAGACTCAGCTTGTCTACGGGAGCAACCTGTGAGACTTTACCCAGCTGGATCGCCTTGTAATAAAAGATCCAGGAAAGGCCTGTAGCCAATCCGGAAAGAATTAAAAAGGTTAAGCTGTGCTTGGAAATTTCAGTGATCCCTTTTAATTCTCCTCTAAAGAGCACAATTCCCCAGGCAACGACCAGTATGACTATGGTTCTGATGGCAGTGGCCAGGTCGGAATTTACACTAGTGACACCAATTTTAGCGAAAATTGCAGTTAGGGAAGCAAAAAAGGCTGATAATAAAGCATATATCCACCACATGATTTTCAAATTATAGATCAGTCAAATATATTAAAATTGGTAACTTCGCCGCGTCATTCCAGAAATTATGTCCAAGAAGAAAATTGTCAGTTACCTGTATTCCAATGCAGATGCCCTTGTCATTTCCATTTTTGCGGTGGCTTGTATGGTCATCTTTACAGGACATAACGGAATTGGCATTTCTCCGGACTCTATAGCCTATATCAGTACAGCCCGCAGTATTCATGAACATTGGACCATGACGGATTTTAATATGAAGCCCCTGGTTGCTTTCCCTGTGTTTTATCCGGTTTTTCTAAGTATCATCATGTTCCTGACCGGATCTGATATTGTACAGACAGGTGTGGTTTTAAATTGTGTTTTATTAGCTGCAGTGGTGCTCCTCTCCGGGAGGTTGTTGAAAAAATTTCATTGGCGTTCGGCATGGTATAAGCGTATTGTATTGCTTTTTATTGCTTTTAGCCCGGCATTAACAGAGGTTTATTCTATGTTGTGGTCGGAGACCTTATTGATCCTCTTAAGTTTGATTTTCTTTCTGTTCCTGGAAAAGTATCTCAAACACAGTTCTGTGAAAAACCTGGTCATTTGTGCAGTATTGGCCGGCCTGGCTACAGTAACCCGTTACGCGGGGATTACGCTAACCGGAACGGCGGGCCTGATGATCTTATTTGCACCGCATATGGACGCAAAGAAAAAAGCAGGTCATATTGGTCTGCTGAGTTTGATCTCCTTTTTTATCTTGTTCTTAAACCTGATCCGGAACCACGTGCTGGTGGGCTCTTTGACCGGACCGCGCCAGTTTGGACACACGCCTTTACTGGAGAATATTGGTTACTACGGTAAAACGCTTTCTGACTGGTACCCGGTATTTAATCAGGACCACAGCACCTCGATTTTAATCGGCTTATCGGTTTTTATGGTGGTCATGCTGCTGTTCTTTTATCGGGCTTTTAAAGGGAAAGATTATAATGGCCAGGAAAATATAGCAGCGGCTTTTGTTGTGGTGTACTCCGTATTTATTGTAGGGATATCTACTTTATCTCATTTTGAAGGGATTAACAACCGCTTGCTGGTTCCGATTTTTATCCCCTCTTTATTTGCATTGACTTTTTGGCTTCCTGGCTATTTTTTTGGATTAAGATCCGCGGCAAAGCAGGTTAGTACGGTTCTGTTATTGGGCTTTTTGCTCCTGTTCCAATATAATGCGACGGCTCATCTCGATGAAATGTACCAGGATGCAGTTACTTATGGTGTTCCCGGTTATGCAGATGATTCCTGGAAGAAATCAGAAACCGCAAACTTCCTCGCTAAACATCCAGAATTCCTTAAAAAGGGCATAAAGATCTATTCTAATGCCCACGATGCAGTTTATTTTAAAACAGGTTTGCATGCAGATGAACTTCCGCACCATATAGATAAGGCATACCAGGAAAAGTTCTATAAAGAAAAAGCACACTATATCATTTGGTTCAATAGTATAGATGATCCTGAACTGATCCATCTTTCTTCTATGTATAAGCACAGAAAGCTCCTTGAAAAATACAGATTTGAGGATGGCTGGGTGTTTCTGTTCGACCGCCAGCCCTGATTTTTAAAAGCGTATTATTTTTCTGTTAATATTGATCCTATAACTGTATGTATTTCATATAGTTTGTATTATATTAGAAGCATATAACCCACCTGCACAGATGGCGGAAAATAAAGGCTTAAAAAAGACACTCAGCCCCTTTATGCTTTGGGGCCTTGGCGTAGGATATGTGATCTCCGGAATGTATTTTGGCTGGAACCTGGGCCTTGAAAAAGGCGGTGCCGGCGGTATGGCGATTGCCACCATTGTCATTATGGTGATGTACGTCACCTTTACTTTTAGTTATGCTGAACTCGCCTGTGCGATACCTAAGGCGGGCGGGGTATTTGATTATGCCAACCGGGCAATGGGCAAGAACATAGGCTTTATTGCGGGGATTGCGCAGATTGTGGAGTTTATTCTTGCTCCACCAGCTATTGCTTTTGCTATTGGTGCTTATTTTAATGCTTTCTTTCCTCAGGTACCCATTCTGAGCAGTGCTATTGCCATCTATTTTGTGTTTACGGCGCTGAACGTTTACGGTGTCAAGGCGGCGGCTTCCTTTGAAGTCATCATTACGGTGCTGGCCGTAGGGGAGTTGCTCTTGTTTTCTGGCATTGCATTGCCAAAATTTGAGATGGCCAATCTGCAGCGCAATTCTTTTCCCAACGGTTGGGGAGGAGTATTTGCAGCTATACCTTTTGCCATCTGGTTTTTTCTGGGTATTGAGGGAATTGCAAATGTGGCCGAAGAAACCAAAAATCCTCAGAAAGATATTAGTAAAGGCTTTGGCTGGGCCATTTTTACACTGGCCATATTATGTGTGCTGATCTTTATTTCGGCTACCGGAATCAGTGGCTGGGAAGCGATTGTTTATAAAAATGGTGTATCCGGAGAAACTTCAGATTCCCCACTGCCCTTAGCCCTGGCCAGGATTACGGGCAGCAATCATTTGATGTATCATCTGCTGATCACGGTTGGATTGTTTGGTCTGGTGGCTTCTTTTCATGGGCTGATCCTGGCTGCAGGAAGGTCTACCTACGAAATGGGAAGGGTGCACAATATTCCTGCCTTTCTGGGAAAGATCTCTCCCAGGTTCCATACCCCGGCCAATGCGCTCCTCGGAAATATGGTGATCGGAATCCTTGCTTTGTTATCGGGAAAAACATCGGAGATCATTATTGTTTCTGTGTTTGGTGCACTGACACTCTATATTATTTCCATGATCTCCATTATCTTGTTGAGAAAACAGGAACCAGGACTGCACCGGCCTTTCCGAACGCCTTTCTATCCGGTATTCCCGGTGGTTTCCCTGGTGATTGCAGTGGTTTCCATTCTGGCCATGTTTATTTACAGTTTCCAACTGGGACTTATTTATTTTTCCATACTGATCATCACTTTTTTGCTGTACAAAATCTTTAAAAGAACAGATCCATGACAACACAGGAGATACTCGCTTACGTAAAGCAGCACCCTTCGGGTAGGGTAAAAGTTGCTGTAACAGATATTGACGGAGTTTTAAGAGGGAAATATATCGCAGCTGAAAAATTCAGTTCGGTTGCCGAAGGACGGCTTGGCTTTTGCGATGTAACCTTTGGCTGGGATATGGGGGATGCAGCTTATGATAATGTAAAATTTACTGGATGGCATACCGGTTATCCGGATGCGCTGGTGAAACTGGATCTGAGTACCTTCCGTAAAATCCCCTGGGAGAACGATACCCCCTTTTTTCTGGGTGATTTCGTTAATGAGCAGGATGTTGCAGCGTATACCTGCCCCAGACAATTGCTCCGTAAAGTATTAAGTGATACAG
>NZ_DATMRL010000155.1:0-7680 GCF_035566355.1 Pedobacter sp. | reverse complement strand
AAGTGACGATGGTTTGCGTTTTAGAAGCAGTACGGCAAAGTATATTAAGGGCAATATATATGTGACTGGGATCAATGCTCTATTTGTAATTGATCCTTTAAGTGGTAAGACGCTGCAAAAGATTGAAGCGCCTTATGAGTTTAAAGTTATGGCGAGCCCGCTTGTGACAGACGAACATATTATTATGGCTACGGCCAGGAATGGTGTAGTTGCCTATGATTTGAAAACGCTGAAAGAGGTATGGAACAGGCCGACTGGCAATGCGCTTGTTTATTCTGCGCCTTATACCGGCCCGGAATCTGCAACGGTTGAGGGTTCAGTGCTGAGGTACAAAGGTAAATTGCTTTTCGGTGCGTCTGATGGTTTCTTTTATGTTCTGGATGAGAAAACCGGGGGTGTTTTGCAGAAGATGAATCTTGGTTCACCTGTTTTTGCTGATGTTTCGGTATCAAATGATACTGCATTTATAGCAGATTTTGCTGGAAATGTATTTGCTGTTGCTTTGAAATAGCGATTACAGTTTCTAAAAGTTTTTTTGTTTCATAAAGGGGGGCTCATTATAATGGCCCCCTTTATGATTTATTTTTTTCTGTCTAATATGCCTGTGATAGGACCCTTGATACCTATTTTTCTGTTAAAAAATAATGCGGAGACAATGAGTAGTATCATGGATATAGCTGTAAGGAGGTAGCTGAACTGCATCAGCATTTTTGCCCAGCTGAGGTCTTTCATGAAGAACTCTTTGTAAAGCAATAAACCAACACTGCCCAGGTATCCGACCGAATCACATATGTATACAAAAAATCCAGCATTTGCTTTGATTTTAAACAGGGCGATCATCCGTTCAAATAGTACAACTTGTATGGGTGTGTAGGCTAGAAAAAGTCCCAGCCCCACCAATAACATCCACCAAAAGGGGCTTAAAAGATGGAGATGGAAAAGCAAGGTGCTGCCGCCGCTTAACAATAAGCCTAAGGCGATCAGGTACTGGGTTCCCCAAAATCCTTTGATGTTATTTCTGACCAGGGAGAGACAGCCTATGGCAATGAGTACGATAATGCCGGAAATGGCTTCAGTTAAGGAGAATACAGTCTTGTTCCAGTGAGGTGCAATTTCATTCCAGATTTCTACAGAGAAATTATCCCTGAAATCCCGCATGGTTGTTAACAGTGTATACACCAGGCCGATGCAAAAGATAGGGATTCCATATTCTTTTATAGCGATATGTTTGTCTTCTCTGGTCATGGGCAATCTTTCTACCCTCAGCAATTTGTCAGTTTCTGTTGGCTCGGGGATAACGGACAGCATCCATACAAAAAGGAGAAATAATGGTAGGAAAAGCAGCCCGATTACTCCAGGCAGCCAGAATTCTGAAATAAAGGGGAGCCATTCATGAATCATAAAATAAATGGTTTTTATAATTCCGGAGCTAACAATTAAACTGATGCTCATGCCCATGGCCAGCATTTCGGTAAATCTTCTACCTTCCAGGTAACTGAAAATAATGCCCCACACCATCCCCAATGGCAGCCCGTTAAGGAATAAAAAGAAAAAATTATAAGGATAGGGAACTGCTCCAAAAAGTAAGAGGGCAACTTCGGCAAAAAGAATTAGACAGATGATCAGCTGCTTTCTTCCTGAGGCCTTGAGTTCGGAAATGATTTTGATGCCCATAAATTTGGAAACCATATAACCGAATACCTGGGCAATAATCAGAACGGCCTTATAGTCTAAATCGAATAGTGACAATCCTGTGTAGGTTCCACTGGTAAAGGGCTTCCTAAAGGCATACATGCAAAAGTATGTTCCAAAAGCAGCAATCATGCACCAGAAAACAAAGAACACATTGGAACTGGCGAGCAGGTGTTTTAATCGCTTCATAGGGCTTGGTAATTTATCCGCTTACTTTAGTGGACCGGGCACGGGCGCATCTCTCCAGCCATTCGGGGCTAAAGGGATCAATATCTCCGAATCTTTTAAGATCAAATTCAGAAAAGTCAAATGGATTGGAATGACCTGCGGCGAGTTCTGCAAATGCCAAACCTACCCCGCCACTCACAGATATACCTGCACCTACACAACCAGTGGCCAGTAACAGGTTATTTATTCCTGGCGGAACGCCCATAGATAAATTGTTGTCGGGTGTGTAGCCTGAAAATCCTGCCACATAATATTTCATTCCAATATCGTATACTTTTGGAAAAAAACGGGCCAGCCTGTCGATCACTTCTGAAAGGTCTTGCATACCTTTGTCTTCGCTGAAAGAGAATTGGTTAATGTCTGAAGGAATAATGTCTGCTGCTACACTCATGGAATTCTTTTCTCTGATACCGAAAAGCAGGCTTCCGCCTTCGGGACGAGCATAGGCTTGTGCATCTGGCAGCAATACAATAGGAGAGTTGGCTGGAAAGATGGGATTTTTTTCGGTAATCCAGTATTGACTTCTGGTTGGTGCCATGGGAAGACCTATACCTGCCTGACGCGCAAAAATTGGTGCCCAGGCGCCTGAGGCGATAATTGTTGTATTTGCAATAATGTCTCCAACGGTTGTTTTTACCCCGAGAGTGTCGTTATTTTCAATGATTAATTCTGTGGCCTCCACACCCTGAAGAAATTCTGCACCTTGCATTTTAGCACATCTTGAGAAGAATGTGCCCAGCAAATAAGGATCGCAATAGGCTTCGTCGGGCATATAACCGATTAATGAGGCTTCATCTGTTTTTAACCAGGGAGATAGTTTATGCGCTTCTTCATCTGAAATATAGTTGGCGGGTTGGTTGAACTCTTTGGCAATTTCCATAAGTTCCTTAAGTTCAGCTTCTCTGGCTTCGCTTGCGGCCAAATGTAATACGCCGCTAAATTTCATGTCCATGGATTCTCCAAGGATTTTTTCCATTTCAGAAACCACTTTGTAGGTTTCCAGGGAGAGAGGAATGAAATGGCGCTTTGCTCTTATTTTGGTTACTAATGCAGCCGCATGGCTGGTTGCAGAGTTGCAAAGTTCATTGCGGTCCAGAATGATGATCTTTTTGCCCGGATTATTTCTGGTGTAATAATAAGCGATGGCACAGCCAAATACACCTCCTCCGATAATCACTACATCGGCTTTTTTATATAATTTTCTCATTGTCAATTTTGGTTAGAAATAGGTTGGTCAAGCTGGGGTCACCAGGGCATTGAAAAGGTTTTTACATAGGAAAAGCATTTTATGGCTTCAATAACACCTTCTTTTATGCCCAGACCAGAATCTTTGATTCCTCCAAATGGAGAGTTCTCTATGCGGTATCCAGGTACTTCGTTAATGTTTACTGTTCCTACTTTCAATTCCTTTATAAAGCGGATGGCATGCTCCATATTATTGGTTACTACTCCCGAAGATAAGCCGTAGGCGGTTGAATTTGATAAGGCAATGGCATCCTCAATATCGTTAAAAGTGAGGATAGGAGCAAGTGGTCCAAAGGATTCCTGTACAATCATTTGAGCATCTCTCGGAACATTTACAATAACCGTTGGTTCAAGTAATGCTCCTTCTCGTCTGCCGCCCAGTAAAACACGGGCGCCTTGTTTAACTGCCAGGTTAATCACTTCCTCAAGATATATAGCAGACGCCTCGTCAATCACCGTACCGACTTTTGTTGCTGGATTAGAAGGATCTCCGCTGATATATTCTGCTGCTTTTTTGAGAAAGCGTTTGGTGAATTCTTCTGCAATGCTATGCTGAACTAAAATTCTTTTTACGGCTGTGCAACGTTGCCCGGAGTTTCTGAAGGCACCCTCGGCAGCCAGTTCGACTGCAAGATTGAGGTTAGCATCTTCCATAACAATTATCGGGTCATTACCCCCAAGTTCCAGAATTACTTTTTTATAGCCTGCTGTTTGGGCAATTTTTTTTCCTACAGGTACACTTCCAGTGAAAGAGACCAAATCTACTTCAGGAGCTTGTACAAGTACTTCTGCAACATCTTTTGTTTCGCCTAAAAGAACGCTGAGCATATAGGGCGGCAAACCAGCCTCGTACAACAGCTCTACAAAACGGATTGCAGTTAGAGGGGTTTTCTCTGAGGGTTTCAAAATTACGGGGGTTCCCGCGGCTAATGCCGGTGCGATTTTATGGGCTACCTGGTTTAGAGGGTGATTAAATGGGGTGATGGCGACAGCCAGATTTAGAGGTTCCCTTGTGGTAAAGATTTTTCTTTGTTTGCCTTTTGGTGAAATATCACAGGAATAAATTTGTCCATCATCCTTTAAACATTCTATTGAGGCAAAGAGCAATACGTCGTGTGCGCGCCCAATCTCATATTCTGCCTCGTAAATGCATAGTCCTGATTCTGAACTGATCAATTGGGCAAACTCCTGTTTTCTGTGGATCAGGAGTCTTTTTGCAGTATCCAGTACTTGGTATCTTTCATAACGGTTCAATGTTTTTCCGCCCTTAAGTGCTGTTGAAATCGCTCTTTGGGTATCTTCGGCACTTGCCATTTCTACTGTTCCAACTAATTTTCCATTGTATGGATTGGTAACTACCAGTTGTTTTCCTGAAACAACAGGTTCTGCAGCAATTAGGGAGGCCAGTGCCATTTTATTTTCTATAGAAGTTAATTCTTTCATAAGCTTAATTCTGTGAATTGTTGGTGATATTCTCAATAAGCCGGGTATTCAGGAAATCAATTAGTGCCGTTAACGGTAAAGTCAAATACATCGAAATTTCGGGGATCTCCTTGCGCTTTCATTTTGTAAGTTGCATTTAGCTGATGAGAAACTACTAATGGAACCATTTCTTCGTATCTGCCACCATGTGAACGCAAACTGCCATCAAGAGCCTTCAGGTCATGGTCGGCCGGAGTTTTTCCAACAACAACATCGCGTGCGGATAAAACGAACAGATCTCCTGTACGGTCTTCTGGTTGTTCCAGTATCCTGCAGCCAGTTGCTTTGTCATAAACTTCTGTAATTCCAGGTTGGACGGACAGCCAGTTTTTGATCTCGATTAAAGGGGTGTTATTGGATACATAAACCAGAACATAAGATCCTAATGCCCCATGGTGTTTAACGTAGGGATCTGTGATTGGGCAGATAACCCTGAAGCCTTCTCCAAATTGTTCATTGAGCATGGTTTCTATATAGCGGACATTGGGCGAGCCGTCTGCTTTTACTTTTGCATTCATGCCGTGGTCAGCAGTGGCTCCAATGATTGCACCCAGTTCCAGCATTTTACCCAGTTCAGCATCTTGTGCCTGGTAAAATGCAAGGGATTCTTCGGTGTCGGGAGCGAAGGTATGCTGCATATAATCTGTTAAAGAAAGATAAAGGAAATCGGCCATGCCGTTTTTAATTAAGGCTACCCCGGCACGCAATACAAACAGACTGGCTTCGGCACTGTAAATTGCTGGTGTGGAATGTCCAATAATTTCTTCGACCTTTTCAATGCCATGGGTTTCTAGTTTTGCCTGGCTCGCTTTTTCTGCAGAAAAGGCTATTCCTTTCAATTGGTAGGAAAGAATGTCCCGCAATTTTTCTTTTGCAGTCACAACGGCAACTTTGCGGCCTGCTTTCGCTGCTGCTGCCAGTAAGGTTTCTGCTCTCAGGTATTCGGAAGAGTTCATCATGACCTCCTGATCTTTTTCTGTGTCATAAAAAAAATTGCCGCAGATGCCATGTATTGCCGGGCTGACTCCCGTTACAATAGAAGAGTTGTTTACGTTGGTAAATGAAGGTAGTGCGCCCCTTACCATACCTCTATAACCCTGGAGGATCATTTTTTTTAAATTTGGCATCCTGTCGTGGATCAGTGTAGTATCCAGATATTCATCTGCTGAGCCATCCATGCAAATGACAACGATTGGTTTTGCTGCTGGCTGATAGGTTATTCCATTGGCTGAAAATGATTTTGTTGAGATGGTATTCATTGTATGTTGTTTATTTGGGCTAATAAAATGTTTAGTATTTATAAAAATATAAAATAATATTGTCATTAGGTAAGTAATATTAAACTTTTTTCTAATTCACCGTATTGGAGTCTGAAATCCATTTTTGCAGCTATTTTTGCTGTTTTTGACCGTGTGATGTTGTTGTGGCGGCTTGTTTTTAATTTAAATCGAAATATTTGTTTAGTATTTATTAACTTGCGCCGCGAAGATTGATTTTGATTAAATACATTGACCACACACAATAAAATAAACCTAAAATAATTAAGATGATGAAAAAGATCCTTCCTTTTCTCCTGGTGCTTGTAATGGTACAGATGGCTTTTGCTCAGAAAGGCAAAAAGCAGATGAATGTTATTATTGTATCGATTGACGGACTTCGCTGGAAAGAAATATTTCAGGGGGCAGAGAAACAATTGATGGCCAATAAGAAATATATTTCTCAGGATTCCTCTGATGTTTTTAAAAAGTACTGGTCAGAAGATCAATTGGAAAGAAGATCCAAATTGATGCCTTTTGTTTGGGGCAATTTGGCTAAGGCTGGGCAGCTGTATGGAAACAGAGAGCTGGGCAATAATGTTAATGTTAAAAATACCTATTGGTTTTCGTATCCTGGCCGCAGTGAAAATTTAACTGGTTATCCTGATCCGAAGGTGAATTCAAATGATTATCCGGATAATCCAAATAAGAATATACTGGAGTTTATTGATCAGCAAAAGGGTTACAAAGGAAAAGTGGTTGCATTTGCATCCTGGGATGCTGTAGCGGGATCATCAACCGGAACAGAAACGGTTTAATGGTCAATAATCCGTTCGAAGATGTTAAAGGGGAAGGGCTTACTGAAAGCCAAAAGATGGCCAACGAGATTCAGCACTATGCGCCTAAAATCTGGGGCGATGGTGAGCGTTTGGATGTCAATACCTATGCCATTGCTAAATCGTATATTATGGCTAAACACCCTAAGGCGGTTTATCTTGACCTGGCTGATACGGATGATCATGCCCATGAGGGTAAATATGATTTTTATCTTGATGATATTCATGGTATTGATGCAATGATTGGCAGTCTTTGGGCTTATTTGCAGAGTGATCCTTTTTATAAAAACAATACGGTGTTGATGGTCATGCCGGATCACGGGAGGGGTGAAGGTAAGCAATGGACCAGTCATGGTTCTGGGACACCGCACTCTAATGATACCTGGTTGATGGCTATGGGACCCAATATCAAAGCTCTTGGTGAGGTGAAGACGAGATCGCAGATTTATCAGAATCAGTATGCCAAAACTATTGGAAAGTTACTTGGTTTTAATTTTACCTCAGTTAATCCGATTGGCGAAGCTATTGACGGCATTGGTAATTGAGCTACTGATAAAATTTGCCTATCTTCGGGATTAAAAAAAAGCTATGGAGGACGATATTATTTTAAAGATCAGTTATCGGATCAAGGAAATAAGAAAAGAAAAACAGATCACTATTCAGGAATTAGCGAATAGTGCTGGGGTTAGTAAAGGTTTGATTTCACAGATTGAAAACAACCGGACAATTCCTTCTTTGCCGGTGCTGATGAATATTATCCATTCTTTAAATCTTGATTTAACCGTTTTTTTTAAAGATATCTATGCTAATAATCATCGTGAAAAGGTGTTGATTATGCGCTCTTCTGATTATAAGTCCTTAAAAAAGGAAACCTCAAAAGGATTCGACTATCAAAGAATTTTAACGCGGAATATTCATGCGGGGCCTGTTGATTTTGTTTT
>NZ_DATMRL010000154.1:0-15708 GCF_035566355.1 Pedobacter sp. | reverse complement strand
GATCCATACCTCTTCCAGACCTGTTATAAGGATCCCAACCTATACTGGGCAAATTAAGATAAGGCACATCATTACTCAATCCAGTCCATAAGTAGGTCCAGAAAGCCAGTACATTTTGCTGATGAGGTTTTGTATTTAAAGGAACATATTTTCTTGCATCCAGGTATAAAGATTTCCAGCTGGAGTTGCTCCCCAAAAACTTGGGATTGGTTCTCAATACCGCATTAAAATAACTGCCGGGAAGTGGGTTAATAGAACTTGATCTGGTATCATAAAGCAAATTAAATGATATACCTGAAGAAAAGGAGTTACTCCCTTTTTGCGTTCCCACGTGGTAACCGGAAAACTGTTCCAGTTGTGGATCTGTATCCGCGGTATTGATATTGACGAAATAGTCAAGGTTATAGCCAAAACCAGCGTAAAAATAAGGCTTGATACGTTTCAGTGCACTTTGATAGAAGCGGATATACTTATAATTCACCAACAGCTTATTGTCCTCCTGTCCGCTTCCCAGGCCCCAGGTATACTGAGGGTAAACCAGAAAACGAGTATCTCCCTGAATCACCCAGGTATTGTCTTTAAGCCAGACATCTGATCGTAAAGGCAGTCCAAAACGTCCTTTAAAATTCCAGTAAGGAGCAAAACCAGCGCTGGATATATTGGTTGTTTTGCGCGGCCCGAGATAGAAACCTGCGGTAGTAGAGGTAACCAGTGCCCTTCCTCCTCCCGGAACATTACCACCTATAGGCAACAAGGAAAAAGCAATCTTCTTTTCTCCGACTTTTGGGTTTTTACTGGGCTTTATCTTAAAAAGAACTTTGGCTATATCAATCAAATCTCTTTTATTAGAAGTATCTCTGGGCTTTTCGTTAAGCACCTTGGAATCGCCGGCTGTTTGTGCATGCAATGCAGAAGTAGAAAACAACAGAAAAATTAACGTATAACATTTATTCATAGATACGGCGTTATTTATAAGTTTCTTAACGATATGCAAAAATAGAACCAATTGTCTAAGAAGAATACCTAATCTTTTAAACAGAGAAAGATTATTTGACGGTTAAGCAGCTAAGAATTTATATTTGTATGGTTTAACTTCACCATTCCCATAGATGAAAACAACCCGGTTTTGTGTTTTACCTGTTCTCTTTATTGCTGCATTCCTGATGGCACGTGCAAGTTATTCCCCTGTTCAGGCTGTTCGTGGTGGTGCTATCCGGTCAGATACTTTGAAGGTAATGGCCTATAACATTCTAAACTACGGGGATGATTGCCAGGGTGGTCCGGAAAAATTAAACACCTACCTTAGAACCATTATCAAACATACAAAGCCAGACCTGCTCAGCTGCGAAAAAATTGCAGCCTTTGAACCTGGAAATCGTAAATCTTCCAATTTTGCGACACTTATACGTGATCATGTACTTAATATAGTTTTCAAAGACCGTTATGCTTATGCAGATCCAAGTAATGAAAGTGAGGCGGATAATATGTCGGTACTGTTTTACAACAAGCAAAAACTGGCTTTCGTTAAAACGGAAACTCTTCTGGCAAGGATTACAGACTTTAACCTCTACAAATTATACTATAAAGACCCAAAACTGGCCAGAACTAAAGACACTGTTTTTTTATATGTTCTTGTTAATCATACCCAATCTGGAGACAACAGTAAACAAAGGGATAAACAAATGACCAAAGTCATGGAAAGAATTCGGGAAAAGTTCCCAAATCTACCCAATCTGATCGTTATGGGCGACTTTAATACCCGAAAGACAGAAGAAGATGGCTACCAGGCTATAGTGGATTCAGAAAAGGCCGGTGCCAGAATGTTTGATCCTCCATTCTACCCAGATCAGATCTTGAGTTATCCGGCCAACTGGACCAAGCGGCCGGAATTATATCAACGTTTTCTAACCACCTCCACCCGCTTGTCTGAAACTATTCCAAACCAGTGTGGTACCGGGGGTGGCGCTAAATCCTGGTACGATCATATTTTTATTTCTCCTCCACTGGTCAGCGGCAGCAAGAAGATTAAATATGTACCAAACTCCTATAAGACAATTGGAAATGATGGCCAACGTTTAGGTATTGAAGTCAACAGCAGAACAATGCGTAATACAGCTACTCCTTATGACCTTGCCGAGGCATTGTTCCAGTTTTCAAATAAATATCCTGTAAGTATACAACTAGCCGTTAAAACCAGGTAACAGGTTATTCAAAAGTATTTAGTCAGGATAAATGGTCGGTGAGTCTGAAGCGGAGGTGAAAATTCGTTCCCCGTCCTTCTTCACTCTCGAAATCGAGTTCAATACCGTATTGTTCGCATATGTTCATCGTAATGTGCAGTCCCATTCCTGTTGTGGACTCTCCTATAGTACCTTCTCTTTTCGCTGCTGTGAATTTCTCGAAAAGCAAGGGCTTCATTTTTTCGGGTATACCTATACCGTTATCAGAAATACTTACCTTACAATACGGTCCATCTATAACTGAATGAAGTTCAATCTTACCGTTTTCCCTGGTAAATTTTATTGCATTATTAAGGATGTTATCTATGGCCCGCCGAACGGCAATAGCGTGTCCATAACTGTACTTCTCTGCTTCCGGCAGTACAACACTCAAGCTGATATTCTTTTTTTGCAGGCTCACCTGAAAGTCATTTGCACAAATTTCCAGAAGCCCCCTGAGTTCAAAAAAATCACCTTGTACGGCCAATTGTTTATGGCTTGGTGGCCTGAGCAGTTCATGAACAAGGTTGTGTGCATTGGTACAAGCCGTTTTAGCCATAGAAAGTATTTCTGTGTGATCGGGGTCTTCCAGCATTTCCTCCAAAATTCCTACTATCCCCATAATATTTGAAATAGGCGTTTTTAAATCATGAACTACTGCCTGCAAATCTTGTTTGTGTTTTTCCAAAGAATCAACCAGGTGGTTGGTCATATCTCCTTTATGGAGCACACCAATCAGTTTATTATCTTCATAGACCGGCAATACTTCAGACCGGCTGTCCATCATAATTTTCAATGCCTCGCCTATCCTCATATCTCTTTGTAGTTCAGGCTTCTGAGACAAACAATCCACCACTAAATGATGTGTTTTAGATAAGAGATCATTTGCATTAATCAAACCTATTGGCTCATCCTCCATCATCACTACTGCTCCCCCACTTGAAATGATTTTATGCTTTACTTCATAAATGCCATCAAAGGCATTGACAGTCAGGAACTCGTTTCTAATAAATGGAGCGATCATTATCTTATTATTCTAATATGTTATTGATTTCAATGTTTTCAATAGAAATATTAATTTTAAAGTCGACCCGGATCAGCTCGCCATCTGAAACGAAGGGGAAAACATTTTTGGTTAAGATATGCAACACTTTTTCCACCGGCATTTTCTTCAAAATATGTTTATTGATAAAAACGGTTTCAACACGTTCATCTTCTACCTCCACACTAAGAAAACCATTGGGCAATAACATTTCAAAGGATTTACTTAGGCCTATCTTTCCCTGCACACAATTTTTGCCAACAATCAGGATATCCTGGAAAGGAGGAAGTTTAATTTCCTCGAAGTTGATATTGATTGAATATTTAACATTTCTTTCGTTCATAACAAGTCCCAATAGTAAATGATAATATGCTTAATTGGCAATTCTGTTTTTACAAAATATTAAATCATGCTACAGCAAATGTAATTATTTTATTTTTCGTATCGCGTTATAAACATATAGTAAACAACCAAAAAGTGAAAGCACAGTTTAAAACTGTGCTTCTTTTTGACAAAAACATGGTAAAATCAGATGCCAGTTATAAAAATCTCTTATTTACAGCATTCCAATCTACAATATTCCACCAGGAAGCTATATATTCATTTCTTTTGTTTTGATATTTCAGGTAATACGCATGTTCCCAAACATCTAAAGCCAGTAAAGGCGTACCTTTTTCACTGGCATTATCCATAAGCGGATTATCCTGATTAGCGGTTGAAGTAATGCTCAGTACGCCGTTGTTATGGATGAGCCAGGCCCATCCTGATCCAAAACGGGTTAACGCAGCTTGAGAAAATTTCTCTTTGAACTGATCAACAGACTGGAAAGACTTCTCGATTGCTGCCTTTAATTTCCCCGAAGGAGCAGTTGGACCAGATGCCTGCATAGATTCCCAGAAAAAATTATGATTCCAGGCACCACCGCCATTATTTCTTGCTTTTGCAGATAAGGTAGATGCCTTTGAGAAAAAGTCATATTCGTCTTTAAAACTCAAATGATCGGTCTGGATAGCTTCATTTACATTTTTAATATAGGCTGCATGATGCTTGGTATAGTGTATTTCCATAGTCAGGGCATCAATATGTGGTTCCAGCGCAGCATAAGCATATGGAAGCTTTACCTGAGAAAACACAAAGCCCTGCCGATTTTCCTCGGCAAGATCTTTTGCAAAAGCAGGAATAACATTTAATGTAGATAAAGCTGCTACACCCAAAGACATTTTGAGGGAGCTTTTTAGAAAATCTCTTCGTTCATTATTTTCCATAATTCTTAATTTAAAGGATTTAAAATATTTTTATGCTTGTCATCCATCCTAATTTAACAATTTCAAATGACCGCTTTATGTTTTTAATTTACCGATTATGACGCTTAACTGATGAATGATTGGACCACTTCTTTCTGACTTGATCACAAATATAATAAAAGTCACTATATAGTCTACTAAAACAGTAGACTATATAGTGAGCTATTTTACTTGTGCCCCATTTTTAATCTCATCACTACCCTGCAGCAGAATTTGGTCTCCAGCTTGAATGTTTCCAAATATCTCTGTGGAATCTGCCGCGCTTAAGCCTTCTTTAACATCAACAATCAGAGCTTTGCCATGCTCCACTTTTATAACATACTCCCGCTCTGTGGATCTTACAATTGCATGATTGGGTACCATTAAGGCTTTAGCGCCGGATAATAACGGAATTTCAACTTCGGCAAACATCCCTGGTTTTAACTGGCCATCCTTGTTGTTGATGTCTACCTCTATAGCCTCTGAACGGGTACTGTTATTTAACGCATTTGCAGAGCGGCTGATCAATGCTCTATAGGTTTTGCCTGGTATAGCAGTAAACAACAAGGAGACTTGTTTTTTCAAATCAACTTTATCTACATAGGCTTCCGGAATATATACTTCCAGTCGCAGTCTCTGCAGATGTTGTAACTGAAAAAGCGGCGCTTCTCCACCCTTACCCGGACCTGCCAATGCACCTGGTGAAACATTCCTTTGGGTGATGACTCCATCAAATGGTGCAGTGATAATGAGATACTGCTGCATATGCTTTACAGAAGCAACATTGGATTGTTCTGAATTGGCGATAGCCAAATCCCCCTTCATCTTGGAAAACGCGTTGTCAAGATCAAGTCTGGATACAGCTCCGGGTTCTTTGGCGGCTTGCTTTAACCGGTTGTATTTATCTTGACTTGCCAGAGATATCTCTTTGGCCTGCAAATATTTAGACCGGGCTGCTTCCAGTTGAGATTCCATTTCTGGCGCTTCAAGGGTAAGCAGTACCTGTCCTTTTTTCACAATCGAACCCCGGTCGGCATACACCTCTTTTACAAAACCATTGGCACGTGCAAACACTGAAACCTCTTCAAATGGCTTCAGCTGTCCTGGTAAGCGTACGGAAGTAGACATGTTCTTTTCATGGAGTACCCCCAATTCGTAACCCTTGGCTTTTTTCGTTTTAGGATTGATTAGAATTGGTTTTTCTCCATGGCTGCAGGAGGAAATAATAAATAGTATAGAAACGACCAGGATACCAAAGACCTGATTGTTCCTGTAGCGGGTTGTTCTGGATGAATTATTCATGTGTTGTATTTTCTGGCATTAATGAAGGTGATTGATAGGTACTTTTTTCCTGCATCCAGGCAAATACCTGGGGAAGGATAAATAAAGCGGCAAGGGTTGAGGCAAATAAGCCTCCGATAACAGCTCTTCCCAGAGGAGCGGTCTGCTCCCCTGCTTCTCCCATTCCGGAAGCCATAGGGATCATGCCTGCCATCATGGCCAGACTGGTCATCAGTATTGGCCTTAATCTTATAGAGGCACTGATAACCGCTGCCCTCGAGGAATCTTTATAATCCAGACGAAGTTTTTCTGCATTGGTTACAATAAGAATTGCATTGGCAACAGAAACGCCGGTAGACATAATCATTCCCATATAGGACTGGAGATTAAGGGTAGACCCAGTGAGAAACAGGGCGGTTAAAGACCCCAGTATCACGGCAGGAACGGTAGAGAGCACGGTTAGGGACAGTTTGAACGACTGATAATTTGCAGCCAGCAGCAGAAAGATCACTAAAATGGCAAGAAGAAGACCGCTCTGGAGACTCGACAGTGTTTCAGACAGTAAACTGGACATCCCCTTGACCTCGGCAAGCAAGCCTTTCGGTGGTTTTCCAAGTGAATTTAATGCTTTTGTGACATCTGCGGTAGCGGTTCCCAGATCTTGTTTATAAATATTGGCACTTACTGTTAGAAAACGCCGCGGTCCTGTACGGTCATATTCGCCGGGTGTATAGATCACTTTAAAAGATGCAATATCTCCCAAAACAGGGCTGCTCTGCCCTTTAACCAGCGGAACTTCGCGAAGTTCTTCCATCGTATCCATCACATATTCCGGAACCTGAACTTGTACCTGATAGGTATAGGCTGCCTTTTCATCCAGCCATTGGTTTTTTTCTGTAAAGCGGCTGGAAGATGTACTTGCTGTAACAGAACGGGCGATATCTTGTACATTTAATCCCAGTTGAGCTGCTTTTAAACGATCAAGGGTGATAGAAACTACCGGCACTTTTAAAGGCTGGACAATCTGAATATCACGCAGGTAAGGTATCTTATGCAACTGATCTGTTACGTGACCCGCAAAACGCTCAATTTCCTGCATGTCTTTACCTGCAACCCTAACTTCTATTGGCGTTGCTGCGCCCTGGCTCATGATCTTTTCTGTCATATCGATAGGTTCAAAGGTTATCCTCAGGTCTGGTATAGACTGCCGGATATTTTTACGCAACGCATCTTTTAATTCATCCATATTTACCTTATACTGTTCATCAAGGTTTACCTGTAAAACAGCTTCATGCGTACCTGTATTAAAGATGTACAGATTACTTGTGCCGTAACTGCTGGGAATAATTCCGACATAACCAGAACTGATGGCCACATGATGATTCACTGTGGCATCTATAATTTGTAGTACTTGCTTAAATTTATCTTCTGTTCGTTCAAGCCGGGTCCCATCGGGCGCCTTAATGCGGATCTGAAACTGGCCATTATTGACCTTTGGCATCATATCTTTACCGATATAGATAAATCCAGCGGCAGCCAGGCCCAAAACCAAGATCAGATAGGCTGGAATGATCAGCTTCTTTTTGCTCATCCAGCTTTTAATGATGTCCATATATTTCAGCTTTACCCGTTCAAAAAGATCATTGTGTTTTGGATCTTTGTGTTCCTCTATCAGGTGCTCTTTAACCTGTTCTCTCTCTATGCTGTCCAGAGCTTCTCCCGCATGGGCGTGAAGGTTTTGATGATCATAGTGCTCGTAACGCTCAGCCTTGATCATCCAGTTGCTCAGGATCGGCACAACGGTCTGGGCGATAATAAAGGAGACGATCATGGTCAATCCGATAGAGAGAGACAGCGGAAGAAACATGGCCTTAGGAACGCCATTCATGAGAAATGAGGGGGCAAAAACAGCGAGTATACAAAGCAGGATCAATAATAAAGGAAACGCAATTTCTTCACAGGCATCGTAAATAGCCTGCCGCTTGCCTTTTCCCATTTCCAGATGCTGGTGAATATTCTCTATGGTTACCGTGGCCTGATCTACAAGAATACCAATGGCCAGCGCCAGGCCACTTAATGTCATAATGTTAATCGTTTGACCAAAAAGGCTGAGCAACAATACCCCGATAAGTATAGAAACAGGAATAGTGATCACAACGATCAGGCTACTCCTCCAGTCTCTAAGAAACAGAAGAACCATAAGCCCGGTGAGCAATGCACCCAATGCCCCCTCACTAATCAAACTTTTGACCGCGTTAACCACAAAAACCGACTGGTCAAATTCATAGGATATCCTGACGTCCGCGGGAAGCAAGCTCTGCATCTCCGGAATTTTAGCCTTCAGGGCTTTGACAACCTCCCAGGTTGAGGCATCGGCTGTTTTAACCACAGGAATATACACTGAACGTTTTCCGTTAATCAGCGCGTAGTCTACGGTCACATCTGCGGCATCCGCCACCCGCGCCACATCTTTAACCAATACAGAAACACCATTTTTGGTCGCTATAGGAATATCGCCAAATTCATCCACGTGTTTCACAAGAGAGTTCATCGATGTTACAAACATGGTATTGTTGATGCGGAGATTACCCGAGGGAGACATCACGTTAAACTTGGCGAGGGCCTCTACAACTTCATCAGGTGTGAGATTATAGCTTCTCAGTTTATTGGGGTCTAAATTCACTGTAACAGATCGGGAATTTGCACCAAAAGGTGGAGGAGCAGAAAGTCCGGGTACTGCGGCAAACATAGGCCGTATGCGGGTAGCTGCCATATCATAAATTTCCTTCAGATTTCGTGATTTTCCGGAAAGAACCAGTTGTCCAACCGGTAAAGAGGAAGCATCAAAACGTACAACCTGGGGTGGCAGGGCTCCTGGTGGGAAAAATTTCATGGCCCGGTTAACCTGGAGTGCCACCTGTGCCGAGGCTTCTGCCATATTGGTGTTTTCATAAAAACTAAGTTTAAGCATGGTTAGCCCCTGTATGTTTTTACTGGTAATGTTTTTTACACCGTTAACATATAGAAACTGGTCTTGAAGCCGCGTAGAAAAGAATCCTTCCATTTGCTGTGCAGACATCCCTCCATAGGACTCTATCACATAAATGGTTGGAAGATTGAGTTGCGGAAAGATATCAATAGGTATCTTAATAGCAGAAAGTACTGCAAAAAGAAGCAGACTTAGCGTAATAACAACTGTTGTAACCGGCTTTTTTAAAGCCGTGGTAACCATAGACATAGTATCTAGTTTAAAGATTTTAAAAATGTATCCACTTTATTTTGGGCTACTGACCTTTGAAAGATTGCACGGCAAAAAGTATATTTTGCTGTGGCATAATCTGTTTCTGCTCTATAGAGAAGGCTAAGCGCAGTATTGAGTTCAATAATATCCGACAGACCACTTTTATACAGAGACAGTTTCTGACGATAAGCAGCCTCTGCAGCATGCAGCTGATGTGGGATTTCCCGGAGCCTTTGCAAGGCGGTATTAAATTCCAGCAAGGCCTGATCTGAACTGCTTTCCAAAAGAACCTGCTGTTCTTTTAATTTCTTTAAAGCAAAATCGGAAGTCAGTTTCTGGGTATGGAGTTGCAATTGCTTATGTTTGATATCAAAGAGATTATAGGTAATTCCAACACCAACCAGATAGTTACTCCGGTCTATCCCCATTCCCTCTCCAAGACTGCCAAAATGATCGTTTGCATCGACACTGGAACCCCTGCCCCAGGCTGCTGCTTCTAACATGATTTTTGGTGCATAGCTCTTTTTAACCAGCTTTTCTTTTTCCATACTGTTTTGATAAAGCGATCTGTAATACTGAAGCCCGGGATGATTTAAAGTATCGGGGCTCATGGGCTCCAGCAAGGAGGCATGTTTAATCAATCGTACTGCGATGGTGGAATCAGGAATGATATTAGAGGATTTCAGACCGCTAATAGCAGCCAATTGCAGTTGAAGCTGACCATATTGATTATTTAGTTCAATTTTATTGAGCCTGGATTTAGAAAGCTCAGCCTCTGCGATACTGGTATCGACTCCTGCCCGCAAACCACTCCGGGCCAGGGCCTGTATAGATTGCCTGATTTCCAGACTGCGGTCTATATTTTTCTGCTGAATAGCCAGCATATTCTGATAGTGGTACAATTTAAGATAAGCATCGATTCCAAAATTTTGAAGTTCAAATTTTGATACTCTAAATCGGTTCTCTTCCACTTTAACTTCAGAAGCAGCCACTTCGTTCTGGGCACGATAGCCTCCAAAATTATAGATCTCCCATTCCAGTGCCGCAATTCCAAGGTCTCCTAAAACTGCACTGGTATTACTTTCGCTCCTCACCCCCCTGGAATTGGATGGAACTATGCCAAACCCCACATATGGTCCGGCAACATTATTATTGCTTCCAATATCTGTTTGATAATTCAGTTTGAGTGACGGAAGCCAATTGTAGCTTGTTTGGTGGGCTATTGCCCGACGAATCTGCACTGAAGCAGAATCAGAGATCAACTCTGGCGAGCTCACAGAAATCTGAGCCAACAGGTCTTGTAAGTGCAGAACAGGTCTGCTTTGCTGCGCACAAATCTGTAACGCACTGATGAGTAAGCAGATCAACAGAACTGCCCTCTTATAGGTATACATAAATATTTGAAATAAGATGAAACGAACGGATCAGTTAAATGGTAGTTCCTGAAAAAAAGGAATATTATATGATCAGTTTTCTATAAGAGATGTAGACTTCTCTGTTGGGTAATAAACTGGAAATAAGAAGCCGGATTGCACGCTGTGTAGTTCCAGATTCAGTCAATCTCTTTAGTGGAAATAGAAAAGACAATAAAGACCAGATAGTTGTAAATAGACTCTCCGGAAGATCGGGTAGCCGAAAAATGGCATCCGTGGGTTCTATGCAGATTTCCTCAGCATATTCCTGTTTGCGTTTGTTGAAGAGCTTCTGCATCAGGAAAATTCCATTTTCATCTGCTGCACGTATGTGTTCACTAATGCTAAAACCAATCATAGGCTTCACACTGAGTAAAATGCCAGCAAGGATAAACAGGATCTTGATATACTTAGATAGGCTCATAGTCTTGACGCAATGCCTTGTAGAGTATGCAAAAATTGATATTATAATTGAAAGATCAAACAGGTCATAGAATTGTTACGTCCCCTACATTTGAAAAATATAATATCATTATTTTGTCATTAGTGATTTTAAATCCTTAAATTAAAGATATTATATTTTCCTTTGATACCGAATGAACGTTCAATTAGAAAATAGCAGCAAAAGAGACGCCATCCTGAACAGCACATTAGAGCTGGTAAAATCGCATGGATTTCATGGTGCACCCATGAGCCAGATTGCAAAAAATGCAAATGTTGCCGCGGGGACGATCTATCATTATTTTGATTCCAAAGAAACCCTGATTATAGAGCTTTATATCCGGACCAAAGAAAGGTTGTCTGACGCCATGTTAAAAGGTGATGATGAAACTCAATCTTACAAGGACCGTTTTTTTAGGTTTATGAGAAATAACTATAATTTTTATGTCGAGAATGAATCTTCAATGCTGTTCTTAGAACAGTACATCAATTCTCCTTTTGCCAAAAATTATCCCGAAAAGGACAGTGATTTATTTACCAATAAAATCATCCCCTTTTTTGAACTTGGTATTCAGTCCAATTATTTTAAAGATATAGACCCACGACTGCTTGGCCCAACAATTCGGGGCACGTTAGTTGCTGCTGCAAGTTTCAGATTATCAGAACATATGGTGTATTCTGAAGAAGACATAAACACCGTAATTCAGATCATCTGGGACGGAATTAAAAGACAATAATTTATATATGATCCTATCTACACTCAATCCCATTTTTAACTATGAAATTAAATAAGTTAATTTTAGTACTGATTTGTGGTTTGTCTGCAACACTCCCCTCTGCTGTTGTGTTTGGCCAAACGTCTGCAAACGACAAACAGCTCAGTAATGCATCCCTGCAGGAGGTGATCAGTTATGCGCTTGTAAATAAGCCAGGTGTTAAACAATCTCTAATAGATGAAGAAATTGGTGAAAGGGACATCCAGTCTGCCCTCTCCGGCTGGTTTCCTCAGATCAATGGAAGTGCCAACTACAATAACAACCTGAAGCAACAGGTGAATGCACTGACTATAAATGGAGAGACCTCTTACATCACTTTTGGAACTAAACATACTTCGGCACTAACGCTGCAGGCAGATCAGCAATTTCTGAATGCAGGTTTAATACAGGCTTCCAAAGCAGCTAAATTTTACAGACAGCAGTATAAACAGAATACGGAGAATACCAAGATCACCACGGTGGTTGAAGTGAGTAAGGCTTTTTATGATATCCTGACCAGTAAAGAGCAGCTTAACATTATTAATGAGAATATTGCCCGCCTGGAAAAACAACTAAAGGATGCAAAAGCTCAGTATGATGTTGGTCTGGTAGACAAAACAGATTACCAGCGCGCGCAGATCAGTTTAAGCAATTCGAAAGCCGATAAGAAAAGAACCGAAGAGCTCATGAAATATAAATATGCTTATCTCCGTGAACTGATTGGTTATGGAACGGAGAAAGAATTGAGCTTAAATTTCGATGCCAGCAGCATGGAACGGGAAATTTTATTGGATACTACCCAGCAGTCTGTTTATGAAAACAGGATTGAATATCGTTTGCTTCAAACCCAGAAGCAGTTGCAACATTTAAATACCAGCTACAATAAATGGTCGTATTTGCCAACGATTGCAGGCTTCGTCAATTATAACTGGAATTATCTGAATGACAACTTCAGTAACCTGTATGACAGAAATTTTCCGAGTTCCGTTTTCGGCCTGACTTTAAAACTGCCGATCTTCCAGGGTACCAAACGTACGCAGGAGATCAAAAAGTCGCAATTGCAGGAAAAAAGGATTGATCTTGACTTGCTAAATGCCAAAAACCAGATCAATACACAGTATCAGCAAGCTATGGCTACCTATAAAGCGAACTTGAATGACTGGAAAACAGCGGGGTCGAATGTAGATATTTCCAAACAGGTATACAACACCATCAAATTGCAGTATGATGAGGGTATTAAAACGTATTTGGATCTCATGACTTCGGAAACAGATCTGCGTACAGCTCAACTCAATTATTTAAATGCATTGTACAGTTTACTTTCTTCTAAACTGGACGTACAACAATCACTAGGAACAATTACCGTAAACCAATAAGCACTCAAATGAAGACATTTAACTACATACAACTTGGCATCGTTATTCTTGGTTCTCTTTCTCTTGCCTCTTGTGGTGGCAATAAGGCTCCTCAGCAGCAAGGCCCCCCTCCTGCTGTACCGGTAACAACTTATAAGGTGGCTGATCAACCAGTAACCACTACAGATACCTACCCCGGTGTGGTTGTTGCGCTCAATGAAGTGGAACTCCGGGCACAGGTTGGCGGTTATATTACCGCAATCTATATTAAAGACGGTCAAAAAGTAAATAAAGGCCAGAAACTTTACGAAATAGACCGCACTAAATATATTGCGGCTTACAATAGTGCAAAAGCAGATCTGGCAGTAGCCAAAGCCAACCGCGATAAAACAAAAAAGGATGCCGATCGCTATACTAAACTGGCTCAGCAGGATGCCGTTGCGAAACAACGCGTGGACTATGCATTGACAGATCTTGCTAACGCAGAGTCGCAGGTTACAGCTGCTCAGGCCAATGTATCATCTGCAGCAAATGATTTGCAGCGTTCTATTATTGTTTCGCCTTTAAATGGAACTATTGGAATTTCTCAGGTAAAATTGGGTGCCCTGGTTTCTCCGGGAACAACTCTTTTAAATACTGTATCAACCAACAATCCAATTGCAGTTGATATCGCTGTCGGTCAGGAAGAGATTCCGAGATTTGAGCAGATGAAGAAAAATCCGCAGGCTGTGAAGGATTCTCTTTTTAGCGTACAGCTTCCTGATGGTAGCATATACAAACGTCAAGGACATATCGTAGCGATTGACAGAGCAGTTGATCCTGCTACTGGTACCATCAAAGTGAGGATTAGTTATCCAAATGAAACCAACAAATTATTTGCAGGCATGACCGTAAACCTGAACGCACTAAACAAAGCACCTCAACATCAACTTGTTATTCCATTCAAAGCGGTGAGTGAGATGTTGGGTCAATACAATGTGATGGTGGTTGGAGACAGCAGCAAAGCTGTGCCAAGGATTGTTAAACTTGGGAAACAATTTGAACAAAACGTAGTTATCACTGATGGATTGAAGAGCGGAGAAGTGATTGTGGTAGAAGGCGTACAGAATGTCAGACCAGGCGCAGTCGTTAAAGAGGTTTCTGCCGCTGAAGCAAATGGACAACAGCCTGCAGCTGGAGCTAAGAAATAGTTTTTAAAAGAATTTCAGACATTATGATTTCAGAAGTATTTATCAAGCGCCCGGTTACGGCCATCGTCATATCCATATTAATAGTTGTAATTGGTGTCATCGTTATGCAAACGCTGCCAATTAGCCAGTATCCAAGTATCGCTCCTCCAACGGTTACCGTTTCAGGCACGTATACAGGAGCTGATGCACAAACTGTGGAGCAGACAGTAACCACCCCCATAGAGAGCCAGATTAACGGTACCCCCGGTATGAAATACCTGTCTTCCAACAGTACTTCTGATGGACAGTCTTCCATCACGGTTACTTTTGATGTAGGTACCAATATTGATGTTGCGGCATTGGATGTACAGAACCGCGTGGGTATTGCAGAACCTGCTTTACCTGAAGCCGTGAGGCGTTTAGGAGTTACTACAAAAAAGGCCAACAGCGATATCCTGATGGTTGTTGGCTTATACTCGCCAAATGGCACCTATGACGAAAAATTCATTTCCAACTACATTAACCTCTATGTTAAGGATGCTTTGCTCCGGATCAAAGGTGTGGGGGATGTACAGGTATTTGGTCAACCTTTCAGTATGAGGGTTTGGCTGGATGCCAATAAACTGGCCAGGCTCGGTTTAACTCCTGCAGATGTTTCTGCAGCCATTCAGGAACAAAATGTGCGTGTTCCGGGCGGAAGTGTTGGTGGAGCGCCACAACAAAACTATCAGACTTTCGAGTTTTCAGTTATCCTTGATGGCGACCTGAATTCTGAAGATCAGTTTAGAAATATCATCATTAAAACAGGAAAAGATGGTTCTCCTGTTTACCTTAAAGATGTGGCAAGAGTAGAACTTGGTGAGTTCAGTTATGCTATAAACTCCAAAGTAAATGGTAAAAAAGCCTCATTACTTGCCATCAATCAAAGCCCCGGCGGAAATGCTGTACAAACGGCAGAAGGTATTGATAAAGCCCTGGAAGAACTCAAAAAATCCTTCCCTAAGGATCTGGACTATACCGTACCCTATGAAACCGTTACTGTTGTAAAAGTATCTATCAGTGAAGTTGTTCATACCCTTTTTGAAGCCCTTATTCTGGTAACCATTGTGGTATTTTTATTCCTTCAAAGCTGGAGGGCTACTTTAATCCCTGTACTTGCCATTCCTGTGTCAATTATTGGTACATTCATCTTCTTTACTTTCTTTGGCTTTTCCATTAACGTATTGACGATGTTTGGTTTCGTACTGGCCATTGGGATTGTAGTGGATGATGCGATTGTAGTGGTAGAGGCTGTCCAGCATTATATCGATCATGAGGGACTTTCTGCACCTGATGCAACACGAAGGGCGATGAAAGACATTACTGCTCCGGTAATTGCCATTGCATTGATTCTTGCGGCTGTATTTATTCCGGTAGGTTTCCTTCCGGGAATGGTGGGACAATTGTATCAGCAATTTGCGATTACGATTGCAGTTTCTGTATTGCTTTCTGCTTTTATCGCCCTCTCCCT
>NZ_DATMRL010000153.1:0-2359 GCF_035566355.1 Pedobacter sp. | reverse complement strand
TCTGCTGTCAGACTGATGCCATTAACCACCAGGGAAGCTTTCCGATAATAGGGATTTCTTTCTTCAAGTTTCTGTGTAATAAAATCAACAATCCCCTGTTCATCAAGATCTCTCAACAGCGGTCGCTTGGCTTTTCCGTTTTCCAGGCGTTTCGCCAGGGCCTCGGGTGACATTTCAATATAGATGGTAAGGCCATTTACGTTCATCCAGTCCATATTGTCGAAATAGCAAGGTGTACCTCCACCCGTGGCTATAACTGAGTTTTCCTGGTAAGGAAAAGTTTTCAGTGTTTGGCTTTCGAGCTCCCGGAAGGCTGCTTCTCCATGTACAGCAAAATAATCGCCCACGCTTGTACCAGCTTGTTTTTCGATTTCGTGATCCAGATCTACCAGTTCATACCCCAGCCGCGCTGATAATTTTTTGGCCAGTGTGGTTTTTCCACAACCCATAAATCCTGTTAAGAATATCTTCATTTTTTATACAAGCTTAACCCTTGGATCAACCAGGGCATATAATACGTCTACTAAAATATTGATCACTACAAATATAAAAGCTATAAATAATATAGAGCCCATTACTACCGGAAAATCAGACATTTCCAAAGCATTCACTGTTGCCCTTCCCAATCCGTTATATCCAAAAATATATTCTACAAAAAAGGACCCGGCCAATAAGGAGGCAAACCAGCCTGAAACAGCTGTGATAACCGGATTGAGTGCATTTCTAAGGGCATGTTTATAGATAATGGCATAACGGGGCAAACCTTTGGCCCTTGCGGTCCGGATATAGTCCTGCGAGAGTACGTCCAGCATGGTGCTTCTGGTGAGCTGGACAATAATAGCCAAGGGACGCAGGGCGAGTGTAAACATGGGCAGGATTAAATTCTTCCAGGTCATCACTTCTCCCTTAAAAGGATCGTAACTGTACAGACTGCCCGACATGTTTAATCCGGTGTAATCACTTAACACAAAACCAAACAACCAGGCAATAATAATACCAGCAAAAAAAGCTGGTGCAGAGATACCCAGGACGGCCAGGGCATTTGCAGTTTTATCTACCCAGGTATCTTTATAGAGTGCAGATACCACCCCAAGCAGGATACCGGCTATGGTGGCTACAATCATGGCAGTGAGGGCAAGAATAAAAGTATTGGGTACCGTTTCTTTAAGTATAGCGGTTACATCCCGTTTGGTTTGATAGGAACGCCGCAGATAAGGCCATTTGAGCACCGCTACCTCCACACCTATCCGAAAGAGCTTAACATAATGGTATTTTTGTTGATTTTCTTCGGTGTATTTATGACAAGAGAGTGGAGAAAGGTCATTGACGTACAGCAGAAATTGTTCTGGTTTGGACTTGTCCAGACCGAATTCCTTTCTTACGGCTTCCAGCGACTGTACATCAGACCGCTGCCCCATAGTCATCCGTGCGGGATCACCAGGTAAAATGTTAAACAATATGAAAACCACTACAACTACCCCTGCAATGACTGCAAGCCCATAAAGGAGCTTTTTAAGGGCATATTGAAACATGGTTATTTGCTGAAATATTGATCTGCCAGTGTATTAAATGAAGGGACAGTATTGTAATGCCATTTGTTGATCACTACACCGTTCTTCAGCAGCAGAACTCCCGGATTGGCCCGTACCATACTTTTTAAAGGTACCGCATCGCCATAAAAAATCTCTGTAAATAATTTCATTCTTTTGCTCAGAGCATCTGCATCCTGTGCAGAATTGGAAGTAAGCAGTACGGTTCTGATGTTAAATTGTTCAGTTGCATTGAGTGCAAGCGCATTCAATTTAGCCAGCGCTTTTTCATTAACATCGTCCAGATTATAACCAACAATGATCAGGTTATAGTAAGGATTTTCTATCAGTTCCTTGGTGTAATTTGTTCCGGAGGCATCACTGATCACCAGATCTTTAATCTTAGGTTCATATCCCTTTTTAATCAGTTTTTTATCTGGCTCCCCAACAATCTCCCAGGTGGTGTCTTTCCATATCTCTGTTTTCAGGTAATCTTTATCTGAAATGTCTTTCTTCTCTCCTGTTTTCTTGTTCTTCATGTGATACATCAGCTGATACTCATCCGGTGCAGCACCTTCAGGGATTTTCATCAGTTCCGGCAGATTTGCCCCTATTTTGTAAGGCAGGAAATCCAGAACCGGTAAACAGCTATAAGTGTAAACCGGAAAGATCAGTGCGGCCAGTATGATAATCGCAGAAACAGTTTTCTGTTGTGTTGCTTTTGTTAAAACAGGCTGTATACTTCCCCTGTGCTTATAAATAAAAACAATCAGGATCAGTAAAATGATGTCTTTACTGAAAGATTGCCATGGCGTTAAAGGAATAGCATC
>NZ_DATMRL010000152.1:0-5245 GCF_035566355.1 Pedobacter sp. | reverse complement strand
AGTTAATGATTATTCTGCTGCGTTACTGGTTAATGGACAACTGGATGAGAGTATAAAATTAACTGCCGACCTGCTGGCAGAAAATGATTATGCTGGAATGAGTGCCCAGTCTTTAGTGCAGACTTTGGCAAAGGCGTTCATCGCAAAGGGAGAGCAATTGAATGCGTTTCTGGCTTTGGATAAGTACCTGCAGAAAAATCCACAATCGCCAGAGATCTTGTCGTTGATCAAGGATTTGTATTTGAAATTAAACGGGAGCAAATCTGACTTTCTGCAGTACCTCAACCTTTTATCTGCTGAGAAACAGAAGGAGCAAATGAAGCATTTAAAAAATGCAATGGTTAGGGAAGAGGCTCCTTTGTTTTCATTATATAACCGAAAAGGTGAACTGGTCAATTTAGCGGATTATAAGGGGAAATTGGTGGTTTTGGATTTTTGGGCAACTTGGTGCGTGCCATGTAAACAGTCCTTTCCGGGAATGCAGGCTGTTTTGGATAAGTATAGGGACAACAAGGATATCGAATTTTTGTTCATTGATACTTGGGAAACTAAGCCTGACTTTGAAAAGAGTGTGAACGATTTAATGAATGAGAATAGTTATACCTTCAATGTGCTATATGATAAGCAGCAGGATAAAAATGTGGAAACGGCAGTGAAAAAATATGGGGTAAGCGGTATCCCGGCAAAATTTATTATTGATAGGAATGGATATATCAGGTATAAGGTGAGCAGCAGCCGAACAGATAAGGAATCGGTATTGAGTGAAATGTCTGCTATGATTGATATGGTTTTAAAGCAATAGGATCATTAGTTAGAGAAAATATGTTTTTGGGGTGCAGACGGAGCTGTTTTAGTTTATCAATTAAAAATTGCAATTTCATATGCTCTTAAATTGAGCATATGTTATGGCAAGAAAAGTTTACGATGGCATTCATAAAAATAAGGAAAGAACCAAGCTTAAATTTATTGAAGCTGTTGGGAAAATCATTCGGGAAGAGGGCTATGCTGGTCTCAAATTAAAGAAAATTGTCGATACAGCCGGGGTAGACAGAAAACTTTTGTATCATTATTTTGGATCTATCGATAATTTGGTTGAAACCTATGTAAGGCAAAAAGATTATTATGCTGATTTTGACCGTAATGTTAATGAACTTCTCAGATCGGTTAAGGGGGAATATTCAACTGATCTCATAAAAGGTGTAATGCATGAGCATTTACATTCCTTTTCTAAAGATGTTGATATGCAACAGGCTATATTGTGGCATCTTAATGGTGGCAATCCAGCAATAAACGATGTTTATGAGCAGAGAGAGAAGATAGGTGGGATATTTCTTGATTTGGCCGAACCAAATTTTGCCGCTGTTGATATAGATATTAAGGCAAGGATTGCCATTATTGTAACCGGTATTTATTTTATGGTCTTAAACAAAAAGAGCCTTATTTGTGGGATTGACCTAAAAACAACAGAAGGGATTGCCCGCATTAGGAATGAAATATCGAATATCATAGAAGAAGCAGGTTTGCGTTTAGAAAAGCAAAAAAAAATATAATCCAAAACTTCTGATTTTTTCTGGCTCTATATATGGCATCAGCTTCTTTTTATTTAAAGAAGAGGACATGCTTTTTTATTTATTTGAAAATTCACAATTTGGTGATATTTATTATATTTAATAACTTAAACTCAGGAACAGGAAAAAAGATTAACGTAAATCTTGTTATTAAATAAGTATAATGACTTATATATTAGTTAGATAGAGTATGGTCGAAAAAAAAGAATTAAGGTTGTATTTTGAAGGTGCAGATCAAACCAATTCCGAAATATTGTCAAATAAGGAAAAAAAGAAAATTTTATTACAACACTTGGAAAATGAAATACAGCTTTGCTTAAATAATATTTTTAAGTTTTTTAGTTGTTTAAGCTATACTGAGTTAACCGAAGAACAAAATGTGTTAATCCAATCTATGAAACCTTATGTTAAAGAATTGCAGGAACGCCAGCAAAAAATGCAAGCTCTTTTAAAGACACTAAATTAATTTAACGATATTAGATATATAAAGGGCCCAGATCGAATTAAACAATATTTTACACCAAATACTAAACTAAACAAACATGATGGACAAAGTTTTAGGAGTTATCCTCGGCGGTGGCCAGGGCTCCAGATTATCGCCATTAACACAGACACGCTCTAAACCTGCCGTTCCAATTGCAGGGAAGTATCGACTGGTTGACATCCCAATTTCCAATTGTATTAACTCTGGTGTGCACCGTATGTTTGTACTCACGCAATTCAATTCGGCATCTCTGAACAAGCATATTAAGAATACCTATCACTTTAGCCATTTCAGTACAGCTTTTGTTGATATTTTAGCCGCAGAACAAACTGTCCATAATTCAGAATGGTTTCAGGGTACTGCAGATGCTGTACGGCAGAGTATGCATCATATTTGTTTGCATGAATTTAAATACATCCTGATTCTTTCCGGCGACCAGCTCTACCAGATGGATTTTAAAGAGATGATCGAAAAACATATAGAGGCTAAGGCAGAAATTACTATTGCCACAATTCCGGTAACTCAGAAAGAGGCAACGGACTTCGGTATTTTAAAAGCTGATCAAGATAATATCATCACCTCTTTCATCGAAAAGCCTAAAACCGGGCTCGATGAATGGATTTCAGATACGGGACCAGAGATGCAGGCTGAGGGACGTGATTTCCTTGCTTCAATGGGAATTTATGTATTCAACAGGGAATACCTCATCAACATTTTAAATGAAAATTTAGATGAAAAGGACTTTGGAAAGGAAATTTTACCTAAGGCAATTACAAGAAGTCGTGTCTTAAGCTTTCAATATGAGGGGTATTGGACAGATATTGGTAATATTTCTTCTTTTTTTGAAGCGAACCTTAGTCTGACCGATGAAATACCAAAGTTCAACCTGTTTGATAGCTGCCATACTATTTTTACAAGAGCAAGGATGCTTCCGCCATCAAAGATCTGGAATACAACATTAGATAAAACCATTATAGCAGAAGGCTGTATTATTGAGGCCAGCAGGGTTGAACATACAGTCGTAGGTATCCGGTCCAGAATAGGTAAGCATAGCGTAATTGTAAATGCTTATATTATGGGGAGCGATCGTTACCAGACTCTAATAGAAATAGAGGCTGAAAAGGCAGCCGGAAATCCCCTGATCGGTATTGGTGATCGATGTTATATCCACAATGCTATAATCGATAAGAACTGCCGGATTGGAGACGATGTGAAGATCAACGGCGGGCTTCATTTGGAAGATGGTGATTTCGAATTGTATACTGTAAAGGACGGCATTGTGGTGGTTAAAAAGGGGGCGGTTCTACCGAATGGAACTATAATCTAGATGGATATAGAATTGATAAAATTGCCCCCTATATATTTATGAATAATCTTCTATCCCAGTGAATGTTTAACTATTATTGCAAAATATTCATTGGTGACCAGGTATTTATGCAGGGAGATGATTTAGTTAGTAGATCAGATGATAAATTACTCCTGCTTTTCAAAGCGGGAGATAGGCAAGCATATGCACAGATTTATCAGCGTTATTGGGCGGTGATGTATGTTTATGCAAGAAAGGTTATGGCCGATGAAGACGACGCGAAAGATATTGTACAGGAGGTTTTTACCTATTTATGGCACAAAGGGAAGGACCTGGAGATTAGAACCTCTCTTTCCATGTATCTGTATACTGCGGTTCGGTACCGGATCTTTGATTTGATGGATCATAAAAAAATCAGAACAGATTATAAAATTTATCTGCAGCAGTTTATCGAAGAGGGAGAATATATTACCGATGATCAGCTTCGGGCTAAAGAAATGTTGGCTGTTATTGAAAAGGAGGTTGCGCTTTTGCCTCCAAAAATGCGTGTAATGTTTGAAATGAGCAGAAATGAAGGAATGTCTCATAAGGAGATTGCTGCTCAGCTTGGTGTTTCAGAACTTACTGTAAAAAAGCAGGTTAGTAATTCTGTCAAAATCCTTAAGGGAAAACTGAAGTTGTTTTCTGTTTTTGTGAGCTTAACCTTTTAAATTTTTTTTTATAAAGTCTACTCCCTACAATGGAGTTAACCTACATCATTATAAGCGGCATGAATTCCGCCATGATAAAATGTATCCGTACCAGGCCAAAGAACTTCTTCAGAAATATAAAACAGGAACCTGCACAGCAGAGGAAAAAGCCATTGTTGAAAGCTGGCATATCAAAGAGATTGCAAGCAGCGATTTTATGCCTGATGAAGAGGAACTGGAAAGGGTGGGCCAATCTATATGGGCTGCACTTCCTGTACACGAGAACCAGTATGCCAGATCCAGAACCAGGCATTTATGGATGAGGTATGCTGCTGCGGCGATACTTTTTTGTACTGCGATTACCATCTTTTATATTTATGCAGGAAAGACTGATAAGTCAAAACTCCAAATGAGTCAGGTGGAGAGGTTTAAGAATGATATTAAGCCTGGGGGGAATAAGGCTATTCTGGTGTTGGCGAGTGGCCAGACGGTTACTCTTGATGATGCGGGGGCTGGTGTACTGGCACATGAGGGTGAAACTGGTATCCGCAAAACGGCCGAAGGTAAACTGGTTTATGAACATGAGGGAAAAAAGAGTCAGGTTGCGGTTTTAACCAATAAATTGAGTACTCCTAAAGGTGGACAGTATCAGGTTAGGTTATCGGATGGGACTAAAGTCTGGCTGAATTCGGCATCCACATTGGTTTATCCTGCCGTTTTTAATGGGATTAACCGGGAAGTGGAATTGAGTGGGGAAGCTTATTTCGAGGTTGCAAAAAATAAACTCATGCCCTTTGTTGTACATTCAAATAAACAAAGTGTGCAGGTATTAGGAACTCATTTTAACATCAATAGCTATCCTTCAGAGGAAAGTATAAAAACCACTCTTATCGAAGGTAGTGTTCAAGTCAGTTCTGGTGGAAACACTTGTTTGCTAAAACCGGGACAGCAAGCGGAGAACACTGATGGGATCCGCGTTAAGAAAGCGGATACAGAACAGGTTTTGTCATGGCTGAACAATGACTTTAACTTCAAGGATGAAAATATTGAAAGTATTATGCGAAAATTAGAACGTTGGTATGATATTACCGTAGTTTATGAAGGTAAGATCAGTGAGATTGATTATGGCGCAGAGATTTCAAGAAGTAAGACCTTAGTTCAGGTTTTGAAGATACTAGAAAAAACAGGTAGTGTACAT
>NZ_DATMRL010000151.1:0-5046 GCF_035566355.1 Pedobacter sp. | reverse complement strand
AAGTGAGGTGGCAACAAAGGTCATTGTTCCGTCTTTCCAGTCCCTTACCTGCTCTGCATCGACCGGATGAATTTCCGCCAGCCGGGTAATGGGATTCCAGTCCACCTGCTGGCCAGGTGTAAGCACAGCAAGTGAATGCACAGCATCTCTTCCTGCTATTTTCCGTGCCACACTCACTTTTCCGGTGGCTACTGATACGGTCAGGTGCTTCCCTTCAAAAGCACTGATCTTAAAGGAGGTTCCCAATACTTTGGTCTGAACAGAGCCGGTATGAATAATGAAAGGGTGCGCAGGGTCTTTGGTGATCTCAAAGAAAGCTTCACCCCCCAAAGAAATTTCCCTATTTACTGCGTTGAACTTTTCAGGAAACCTAAGGCGGCTTTCTGCGCCCAGATAAACAACGGAACCATCGGGCAATATGAGCCTTGACCGCTGGCCTTTGGGATTTATTTTTTCAAGCATCGAGATCGTATCGTTCTTTTTTCCCGATATTCTCCCTGCGTTAAAAAAATATAAGCCTATACTGAACATCAGCACACAGGCGGCCGCATATTTCAGCCAGGAACGGCGCCATAAAGGGGAGGCAGGAGGATCAATATATTTTTCATGGAAACGCTTGTTCCAATACCTACTCAGTTCTTCATCGGGTATATCTGCCTCAAAATTTTCAAAATCCTCTTCCAGCAATTCGTCAAGAGCCTGCTGCCACCGTGGGTGCAGCAAAAGCTCTTTTACCAGACGGGTTTCTTCTGCAGTGCATTTCCCCTGCATATACCTCACCAGTAATTCCCTGTCCATTGATTCTTCCATAGCAAAAGCATTTATAAGCGCCTCTATAGAGTATACCGTAAGAAACAGGAAAGTTCCCGGTGCAAAAAATCACTTTTTTACGAAACAAAACATAAACAGCTGATTATCAGAAGAAATAATTAAAAACCAAACCGCCGCCCAGGAGATGCCCTGCCAGATAGGTGGGTAAGTGAATATTAAAAGGTCAGCAGAACGATCAGAAAAACAGTAATATCGGTATGTTTTTTCAGGTAATTCCTCACAAAGGAAATGGATTCGCTTAAGTAACCGTCCACTGTTTTAACTGAAATGTTCAACTCGCAGGCGATCTCTTTATAGCTCATGCCCTGTTCCTGCCTCATTTTCAGCACAAGTCTTTTCTGAGGGCTCAAATAATCAAGGCTATTCTGATAAATGTTACTTAATTCAGTCGACAGAAGCATATCGTCGGCCTTTACCGGACACTGGGGCTCATCACAGATCTCTTCCATGTTGATAAGGGTGATTCGTTTTTTGCGGTAATTGTCGGAAATAGCCGTTTTCAGGATATGAAAAAGAAAGGGGGAAAGAGAAATCTGCTCCTGTTCAAGTTCTTCCCTTTTTTGCCATACTTTGAGCATAATATCCATCACCAGTTCCTCTGCCAGCTCCGGGTCATTGGTGTGCCGAAGCGCAAACTGGTTAAGCTTGTAGAAATGGAGCTTGAATAACTGGTCAAAAGCCTGCTCATTTCCATTTTTCCAACTGGAAATCAACTCATACTCGCTTTTCGGCTTTAACAACATTTTAACCAATTTTTCCCCTCAAAAATACCCAATAGAGGGATAACAACATGTTAAATATATATTAACAAATAGTTGATTAACAAAGCACAGGAGGGAAATCAATAAGGGTTAAAATGAATACAGCGCCTGACTTGCAAGCGCTGTATCGTGGGGTGGTCTCGACGGGAATCGAACCCATATCTAAAGTTTAGGAAACTTCTATTCTATCCGTTGAACTACGAAACCATTTAGTAACGGGCGCAAATATAGCAATAAAACTTTTTGTTTAACAACAAATTTAGATTACCTGATCACACTGCCATTACTGTGATTTTGCGTTGGCGCAACAAAAGTCAGTTTTCCATCTGAATCCTCAGACATCAAAATCATACCCTGCGATAAAATCCCCTTGATTTCTCTTGGCGCAAGATTAACCAATACACTCACCTGCTGCCCGATAATCTCTTCCGGTTTAAAATATTCCGCAATACCAGATACAACGGTCCGCTGATCCAGTCCTGTATCCAGGGTCAGTTTCAACAGTTTTTTCGTTTTCTCTACTTTCTCAGCAGCCACAATCGTAGCCACTCTAATGTCCATTGCAGAAAAATCCTCAAACTGAATATTTTCTTTTGCAGGAGCAGCTACCGTATTCGCCAAAGAGTTTTCAGCTTTACTTTTGTTCAGTTTATCAATCTGTGCCTGTACCGTCTCATCTTCAATCTTCTCAAACAACAACTGAGGCTCGCCTAACTGATGACCTCTGTGCAGTAAATGCATTTTTCCGGCATCTTCCCATAAGTGACCACCATAGTTCAGCATCTTCATCAACCGGTCTGCAGTAAATGGCAGGAAAGGCTCTATTAACACCTCTATGCTCGCCACAATCTGCAAACTGATGTTCAGGATTGTCCGTACACGATCTTCATCCGTCTTGATCACTTTCCATGGCTCCGTATCCGCTAAATACTTATTACCTAAACGGGCCACATTCATCACTTCACTCAGCGCCTCTCTAAACCTGTAGTTTTCTATAGAAGCACTGATCTTAGCCGGGTAAGCTGCCAGTTCATCTATCACTTCCTGATCCTCCGGTTTAACCTCCATTAACATCGGAACCTTGCCGTTAAAATACTTATGGGTCAATACCACAACCCGGTTCACAAAGTTTCCAAGTATGGCTACCAGTTCGTTGTTGTTCCGTGCCTGAAAATCTTTCCAGGTAAAGTCATTATCTTTCGTCTCCGGCGCTGTTGCCGTTAAAACATAACGAAGTACGTCCTGCTTATCTTTAAACTCCTCCAGGTACTCATTCAGCCATACCGCCCAATTCTTAGAAGTAGAGATCTTCTGTCCTTCCAGATTTAAAAATTCATTAGCCGGTACATTATCTGCCAATGTATATCCCCCATGAGCCATTAACATCGCCGGGAAGATAATACAGTGAAACACGATATTGTCTTTTCCTATAAAGTGAACCAGCTTTGTATCCTCATCTTTCCAGTAATCCTCCCAATCCCCTTTCTGAAGCGTATTCTGATTGATATAATATTCTTCTGCCTTAGGGTTCCATACATCTAAGCGAGCATATTCAAACAACTCTTTCGTTGCTGAAATATAACCAATAGGTGCATCAAACCATACATATAACACTTTGCCCTCTGCGTCCTTTACCGGAACTTTTACACCCCAGTCCAGATCACGTGTCATCGCCCGTGGCTGTAAACCAGCATTCAGCCAGCTCTGGCATTGTCCATATACATTCGGACGCCATTCTTTATGACCTTCAATATAAGTCCTTAACTGCTCCTCGTATTTATCCAGGGGAAGAAACCAGTTCTTTGTTTCCTTACGAACAGGCGGCTCTCCAGACAAGGTGGACTTAGGATTGATCAGGTCAGTCGCGTTTAAAGTACTGCCGCAATTTTCACACTGATCCCCATAAGCATTCTCATTCCCGCATTTTGGACAGGTTCCTGTGATATAACGATCGGCCAGGAAAGTCTGTGCCTTTTCATCATAATACTGTTCCGTAATTTCTTCTGTAAAAACACCTTTATTATACAGGTTCTCAAAAAAATCAGAAGCGGTCTGGTGGTGCATCAAAGAGGAAGTACGGTGATAGATGTCAAAAGAAACACCAAATTCTTTAAAAGAATCGCCAATGATCTTATGATACTTGTCTACAATAACCTGAGGGGTAACACCTTCTTTTTTCGCCTTCAACGTGATCGGCACCCCATTCTCATCCGAACCGCAAATAAAGCGAACATCTCTCTTATTGGAGCGTAAATAACGCACATAAGTATCTGCAGGCAGGTAAACACCAGCCAAATGGCCTATATGCACAGGTCCGTTAGTATAGGGTAATGCCGCCGTAACGGTATATCTCTTAATTTTACTGTTATCCAAAACTATTTTTATTATTTTGGCAAAGATAAGAGTTTTACAGATGATTAAACAGCCGCCGTACCTAAAAAAGGGAGACAAAATTGCAATCGTTTCACCCGCCAAATTTTTGCCCAAAGACATTGATTTTGCGATCAGCCTGTTTAAGCAATGGGGCCTTGAAGTTGTACTTGGAGAAAGTGTTTATGCGGCAGATCACCAGTTTGCAGGCAGCGACGAATTAAGAACAAAAGATCTGCAAAGATTTCTCGACGACAGCAGCGTGAAAGCCATTATCGCTTCAAGAGGGGGATACGGTGTGATTCGAATCATTGATAACTTAGACTTTAGTCTTTTTCTGGAAAATCCCAAATGGCTGGTTGGCTTTAGCGACATTACTGTACTCCTATCCCATCTGTTCGGAAAATTAAATACACAGAGCATTCATGCTCAAATGCCTTATACTTTTGACGACGCCACACCGGCATCCCTGGAATCGTTAAGAAAAGCCCTTTTTGGCGAGTCGCTTACCTACCACAGCAAAAATCATCCGCTTAACCGTCCTGGAACAGTCGAAGGTCTCCTCATCGGAGGCAACCTGACCTTATTGGTTATGGTACAGGGTTCTTTATCAGAAATGGACTACACCGATAAAATTCTGTTCATAGAAGACGTAGGAGAGCGCGAAGCTTCTGTAGACCGAATGATGCGCATGCTAAAGAGAAGCGGCAAATTAAGCCAGCTAAGGGGCCTTATCGTGGGCGCCTTTAATGAGATGGATGAGGAGAAAGTTCCATTCGGTCAAAGCCCTGAAGAAATTATCCTGAAAGTCGTAGAAGAATATAGTTACCCGGTATGTTTTCAGTTTCCTGTAGGACATATCGCAGACAACCAGGCGATCATCCTGGGTACCACCGGTCAGCTACATATAGACGGGCAACAGGTTACCCTGGTTCAACCCAATTAAAAAAGGTCTATAAACAAGAAAAGCCTGTAGTATGTACTACAGGCTTTCTTTAAGATTTGGCACCGACCTACTCTCCCACGTGTTACCGCAGTACCATCGGCTCTGGTGGGCTTAACTTCTCTGTTCGGAATGGGAAGA
>NZ_DATMRL010000150.1:0-4348 GCF_035566355.1 Pedobacter sp. | reverse complement strand
GAAATTTCCGTTCTTGTCGGGTATTGGATCGCCATGAGGGTCACTTTTTGGGTAACCCAGGTACTCGTCCAGTCTTTCGATCAAAAGTTGAGAATTAACATGTTCCAGTTCTTCAGCAATTTCATGTACCTCATCCCATTTAAAATTCAATGTTTTAACCAGGAATAACTCCCATAAGCGGTGCTTGCGGACAATATTTACTGCAGTTGCTTTTCCCTTTTCAGTTAGGCTGACACCTTGGTATTTTACATAGTTAATCAGCTGCTTTTCTGCAAGTTTCTTCATCATGTCAGTTACTGAAGCTGGCCTGGTTTGAATTTTATCCGCAATCGCATTGGTCTGTACTGTACCCGTGGTCAGGTTGGATAAATGATAGATAACCTTTAAATAATTTTCTTCCGTGTAAGATTCCATTTACAAATACCTAATAATAAATTTAGATAAATCTAAATAAAATTTTAAAAAATTAATTGTAATATTTCAATGATTCTATAGAATTAAATTTGGCGTATTACCCTGTTTTGTTGTATATTTGGCTTAAATAAACAAAGTAATGGCAGCAGAAATTGACAAAATAGATTTTAAAATTTTAAAACTTTTACAAGAGAACGGAAGAATTACCAATTTGCTTTTATCTCAGGAGATTGGCTTATCTCCGGCACCTACACTGGAGCGGGTAAGGAAACTGGAAATGTCTGGGTTCATTAAAAGCTATCATGCATTGGTAGATGAGGAAAAGTTAGGCCTGGGCATTAAAACCTTTATCCAGGTTCAATTGGACTTTCATAAAAATAACACCATTCAGATTTTTTTAGATGAAGTTAACCAAATCAAAGAAATTACTGAATGTCACCACGTTACCGGACAGGCAGACTTTCTTTTAAAAGTATATGTAAATGACATTAAGGCTTATGAACGCCTGATTATGGACAAGATCAGCAAGATCTCTGTGGTAAAAACCTTTCAGACCATGATGATCATGTCCACAACTAAAAAGGAACCAATTGTTCCTCTGGAATATTAAGCCGTTATTTGCCAGTCTATCGGCATTTCCCCTTGTTCAATGAGTTTTGCATTGGTTTTGGAGAAATGTCTGCAACCAAAAAATCCATTGTAAGCTGAAAATGGAGAAGGATGGGCGGCTTTAAATAAGGTATGCCTGGATTCATCAATAAGTATTGATTTATTCTGGGCATATTTTCCCCAAAGTAAAAAAATAACGCCATCTTTCTTTTCTGATAATTCGCTGATCACTTTGTCTGTAAATATTTCCCAGCCTTTTCCCTGGTGAGAACCTGCTTCATGCGCTCTCACGGTAAGTGTTGCGTTGAGTAGAAGCACACCTCTGTCGGCCCATTCGATTAAGTTTCCATGATTTGGTGGAATGAAACCTTCGATATCTGTTTGCAGTTCCTTATAAATATTTTTAAGAGAGGGGGGAATGGTCATCCCTTTTTGTACAGAAAAGGACAAGCCATGCGCCTGGCCCTGTCCGTGATAAGGGTCCTGACCAAGAATCACCACCTTAACTTTGTCAAATGGGGTATGGTTAAAGGCGTTAAAAATATCCGGTCCCTTTGGAAATACGGTATACCCTTTTTGTTTTTCTTCCTGTAAGAACAGTTTTAAAGACTTCATGTAATCCTTCTCAAATTCCTGGCTCAATACACTTAGCCATCCTGGTTCTAAAGCTGCAGACATTATTTATTTTGTTAAAATGTTCAATATATCTTTTTCAAAGGTTTCATTGGGCTGTTCCACAATTCTTCCCATCTCTTTTCCATTCCGGAAAATTATAAAGGTAGGCACACGATCGATATTTAAATGGTCGATGAGCCCCTGACCTGCCTTTTTTTCTCTGTTAACGCCTATCAGACGCAGGTGCTCTTCTTTGAAGCCCGCAGCATCCAGTACTTTAAGGAAATGGGGTACATATAATTTACTGTCACCACACCAGGTACCTAAAACGATGGTCATCATGGTTGTTGAAAGCGGGTGTTTTAAGGCTTGGATCAAGTCGTTGTTGAGTACATAATTTGAATACTCCAGATCATAACTTTCTTTAAACTCTGGCAAAGAAACCAATTGTGCTTTACTGCACTGGTTGATTAAATGTTCCTGACTGTTGTATTCTTCTTCCATCTTCCGGATGTTAAAATCTTGTTTATCATCACGATTTGTTTAATTTCTATGACAATAAGGCAAGAGCAGAGTAGTTCTGCAATGTTTTCTGTTATTATTTTTTGCTGAAATTAGAATATTAAATCTAATTTCTAGTATTTAAACACGATATTTGCAGAAAAATTTAGAAAAATAATATGCCAAACATAGTTCGACTTATTGCAGCTTTTGCCATACTTGGAGCCGCCATTGCGCTCATGATCTTTGGATTCTGGGGCTGGGGTATTTTAGCCATTTTTATTAGCCTTTTAATAGGAGTAACTTACTTTTTTAATGAAAATATGTTGCTTGCACAATGGTTTCTCCGGAAGGACAACATGCCTAAAGCGGAAACTTTTTTAAGAAGGATTACCAATTATGAAAAACAGCTGATCCGGGTACAACATGGTTACTATAATCTTTTGATTGGATTAATCGAATCGAGAAAGGCGCCGATGCAATCGGAAAAGTATTTCAAAAAAGCGCTTTCATTGGGTATGCATATGGATCATAATGTTGCATTGGCTAAATTAAGCCTTGCAGGGATCGCCATGGGAAAAAGAAATAAAAGAGAAGCGCAGATGTATTTGACAGAAGCGAAAAAAGCAGATAAAAATAAATTGCTTGCAGATCAGATCAAGCAAATGAAAGATCAGCTGGGAATGCTGGATAAACAGCAGCAGATCAGATACAGATAAATAAAAAGAGCCACAAATATGTGGCTCTTTTTATTTATCACTTAATCTGTCAAAATTTTCTTCATCCAGCGAACTTGTAGTCCGGCTGATGATGTCGTCTTCATAGCATTCTTTAGATCGGCTGAAGAACAGCTGCTCTGACTGGATGCGCTTAATCAGCTGACGAATCAGCGACAAGTCAAAAGCTTCTTTCTTGAGCTTAATGCAATATTCATTTTCTGTAATTTCCAGACTTGAGTTGTTCATAATGTCAACAAATTTATTTCGTCTAAAATTAAAAAAGGCTTGCTATAGTTTAGTATAGCAAGCCTTTAAGTTTTTGTTATCTCTTTGTTAAGAGAACCAGGCGTTTACCTCGTCTTTTGTAGGCATGACCAAATCCAGTTTTAACTTCTTGCGCATGCCGCCAAGATCATTGAATACTTTATTTGGATTGGCTGCTTTTAATTCCTCTATGGTATTGATGCCCATTTTTCTAATGACCTGAACCCATTCTGCCGCAACTCCTGCTTCCACGAAATCCTCGTCGGTTGTTACTTTTGCTTTTTTCTCCGGTCTCATTTGTGGGAAAAACAATACTTCCTGGATGGTAGACTGATTGGTCATTAACATGACTAATCTGTCTATTCCGATACCCAGACCTGATGTAGGTGGCATGCCGTATTCCAATGCACGTACAAAATCGTCGTCCATAGCCATGGCCTCATCATCACCTCTGGCGGCCAGTTTTAGCTGGTCTTCAAAACGTTCACGCTGGTCTATCGGATCGTTTAATTCTGAATAAGCGTTTCCGATTTCTTTACCCATTACAAAAAGTTCGAACCGCTCTACCAGACCGTCCTTGCTTCTGTGTTTTTTGGCAAGCGGCGTCATTTCGATAGGGTAGTCGGTGATGTAAGTTGGTTGAATCAGGTTTGCTTCTACTTTTTCACTGAAGATTTCATCTACAAGTTTACCTCTGCCCATAGAAGCATCGATTTCAATATTCAGGCTCTTGCAAGTATCTTTAAGTTGCTCTTCAGTCATTTGAGATACGTCGATACCGGTGTATTTCTGAATAGATTCATACATGCTCAGTTTTTCGTACGGACCTTCAAAATTAATTTCCTGATCGCCTACCTTGACCACTGGTGTACCGTGGATAGCGACAGCAATTTTTTCAAGGCATTCCTCTACCATGGACATCATCCAGATATAGTCTTTATAGGCTACATAGATTTCCATAGAAGTAAATTCTGGATTGTGGGTACGATCCATTCCTTCATTTCTAAACATCTTTCCAAACTCATATACGCCATCAAAACCAGCAACGATCAGACGTTTCAGATAAAGCTCATTTGCAATACGCAAATACAAAGGCATATCCAGCGTATTGTGGTGCGTAGCAAAAGGACGTGCAGCTGCACCACCATGGATAGGTTGTAATATTGGCGTTTCTACTTCCATCCAGCCTTGCTCATCAAAGTAATTCCTCATGGTATTGATCACTT
>NZ_DATMRL010000149.1:0-3069 GCF_035566355.1 Pedobacter sp. | reverse complement strand
CTACAAGAACAGGCTGTACACCAGGTAAAGGCAGCGTGGCATAACTTGGTTTGGTTGGCGTCACAAAGGCGATAGGTGAGATCATAAGCCCTCCTGTTTCTGTTTGCCACCAGGTATCTACAATCGGACATTTCTTTTTGCCTACATGCTCATCAAACCAGTGCCAGGCTTCTTCATTAATGGGTTCTCCAACTGAGCCCAACACACGCAGAGAACTCAGGTCTGCACCATCCACGGGCTCATTACCAAAGCCCATCAAAGAACGGATTGCTGTAGGTGCAGTATATAAAATATTGACTTTGTGCTTATCCACAACTTCCCATAACCTGGCTGGTGTGGGGTAGGTTGGTACACCTTCGAACATCAGTGTGGTTGCGCCCTGCGATAATGGCCCGTAAACGATATAAGAATGACCGGTGATCCAGCCGATATCTGCAGTACAGAAGAAAATTTCTTCCGGCTGATAGTTAAACGCTGTGGAAAAAGTATAACCGGCATACACCATGTAGCCCCCAACAGTATGAACAACCCCCTTAGGTTTACCTGTAGAGCCTGAGGTGTATAAAATGAAGAGCATATCTTCTGCGTCCATCTCTTCTGCCGGGCAATGGGTATCGACAAGTTTGATTTCATCTTCGAACCAAAGATCCCTTCCTTTCAACATAGAAACAGGTGTACGCGTATGGGTCAATACAATCACTTTCTCCACGCTTGGGCAGCCAATCAGTGCATCATCGATCACTTCTTTCAATTGGATCTGTTTTGCGCCTCTGAAAGCACCATCTGCAGTGATCACCAGCTTACACTGGGCATCATTGATACGGTCAGCAATAGACTTGGCAGAAAAACCTCCAAAAACTACGGAATGCACAGCGCCTATACGGGCACAAGCCAGGACAGCAACAGCCAGTTCCGGAACCATAGGCATATAAATACAGACTCTGTCCCCTTTTTTGACCTGGTTCTTTTTAAGTACGTTGGCAAACCTGCAAACCTGCTCATGCAATATTTTATAAGTGAGAGTAACGCTGTCTTTTTCGGGATCGTTCGACTCCCAGATGATGGCGGGTTTATCCCCGTTCTTCTCCAGGTGACGGTCCAGACAGTTTTCTGTAATGTTTAGTTTTCCGCCTTCAAACCATTTAATATTGGGTTCTGAAAAATTCCAGGACAATACTTTATCCCATTTCTTTCGCCATTTAAAAGTATCTGCTATGCCCGCCCAGAATTCTTCAGGCTGTTCAACACTTTGTTTGTAGGTTTTTTGATATTCATCAAAAGAATTAATTTGCATCATGTGGTTCTTATATTTGTTTCAATTACTGGAATCCAAATATAACTTTATTTGAAAAGTTATCGGAAGTGATCGGCATTTTAAATTTTGTTTTGTACTTTTGCAGCCGTTCTCCGGGGTATCAGACAGGTATCTCAATAATTTTTCAAAAATATCGAACACCCGCTTGATGGTTACAAATATTATTCTGATATTTGCACACTCTTAAAAAATTAAGCGACTAATAATTAACAATATATATTAAAAGGCATGTCTAGAGTTTGTGATTTAACCGGAAAAATGGCGATGACAGGTTTTAATGTTTCTCACTCGAACGTTAAAACTAAGCGTAAGTTTTATCCCAACTTACAACTTCAGAAATTTTATATTCCTGAGGAAGATCGTTGGATTACACTGAAAGTATCTACTTCAGCTATTAAAACCATCAATAAAATTGGTATTACAGAAGCAATCAACCGCTTCGTGAAAAAAGGATTTTTGTAACAACTTCGGCTGGTTTTTACTGGCTTCAATTATAATAAAATGGCAAAGAAAGGTAACAGAGTACAAGTTATTCTAGAGTGTACAGAGCATAAAACTAGTGGCATGCCTGGTATGTCTAGATATATCTCTACTAAAAACCGTAAAAACACTACTGAAAGATTAGAATTGAAAAAATTCAATCCAGTATTGAAAAAAGTAACTGTACACAAAGAAATTAAGTAATACATTTAGTATCTCACTAAATACAATCTATTTAGATCATGGCAAAAAAGGTAGTTGCAACCCTTAAAACGGGTAAAGGAAAAGAGTATTCGAAAGTTATTACAATGACTAAATCACCTAAAACAGGTGCTTATTCTTTCAAAGAAATCATTGTTCACAACGATCACGTTAAAGATGCTATTACTGCACCTCAAGAAGGTAAGTAATCTCAATATTCTATAATATTAGAGCCGTCCCTTCAATATGGGAGGGCTTTTTTTGTTTTGTTAAACATTCGTATGGGTTTATTTGATTTTTTTAAGAAAAAGGAAACTGCTCCTGAAGCTCAAGAGGCTTTGGACAGGGGACTAGAGAAAACTAAAGAAGGTTTTTTAAGTAAGATCACCAAAGCTGTTGCAGGTAAATCAACGGTGGATGACGATGTTCTGGATAACCTTGAAGAAGTATTGGTAACCTCCGATGTGGGTGTTTCCACTACACTCAAAATCATCGAACGTGTACAGAACAGGGTTTCAAAGGACAAATATTTATCTACCTCAGAACTCAATCACTTATTACGTGATGAAATCCAGCTCTTGCTTGCGGAAAACAATAGCAATGACTTCCGTAAGTTTGAATATGGCGACCATAAACCCTATGTAATTATGGTAGTGGGGGTTAATGGAGTGGGCAAAACGACGACCATCGGCAAACTGGCAAACAAACTAAAAAACGAAAATCTTAAAGTTGTACTTGGCGCAGCAGATACCTTCAGGGCAGCGGCTGTTGAACAGATTAAACTTTGGGGCGAACGGGTTGGTGTTCGTGTAGTGGCTCAGGCTATGGGTTCAGATCCCGCTTCTGTAGCATTTGACACCCTTCAATCGGCAGTTGCGAATAAAGAAGATGTAGTGATCATTGACACCGCTGGCCGTTTGCACAATAAGATTGGCCTGATGAATGAATTGGGAAAAATCAAGAACGTAATGGAAAAAGTTATTCCAAATGCACCACATGAAATTTTGTTGGTTCTGGATGGCTCTACCGGCCAGAATGCCTTTGAGCAATGCAAACAGTTTACAGAAGCAACA
>NZ_DATMRL010000148.1:0-13461 GCF_035566355.1 Pedobacter sp. | reverse complement strand
GGGAATCTGCAAACTGAGGCAATTGAGTCACTTCTGTAAGTTCTGTTTTAGGCAAAATAATGTCCGTGTTTACCGGCATACCCATAGCAAACTTTAGCTGGATTTCTAATTGTGTAATTTGGTTTAAAGTTTGTTCACGCTGTGTGATCAAATTGGTAAGCTTCACTTTGATCCGATCTACATCAATTTTTTTTGCTAAACCATTTTCATATTGATTAGATATAGCCTTTTCTGTAACTTTTACATTTTTGATGTTGTTGTCCAGCACATTCAGCTGCTGTCTGTTGACCAATACCTGATAATAGTTGTTGGCCACCAATTCAATAATTTGCTCTTCTGTTAACTGAGAAGTCAGGTTGTAATATTCTTCGCTGGATTTGGCTGCTTGCAGGCCTGTAAATACCGTTTGGTTAAACAATTGCTGTGAAAGTTGAACCCCGGCAGATGAATTCCAGTTCTGGCCTAATTTGATCGCTTGTGTAGTGCCTCCGAAATTGGCAACCAGTTGGCCAATAATCGGATTATAAGTTAAACCAGCGTTGCCTGTAATTTGAGGTAAGGCCTGGGCTCTCACTTCTTGTGTTTTGTATCTTCCACCATCAATGTCAAGTTTTGCTTTACGTACCTTCACACTGTTTTGTATCGCATAGTTCAACGCATCTTTTAACGTCAGCGTCTGCTGTGCATTTGCAGCATCCGCTATAAGTAAGCCCAACAGCAACAGCGGGATTAATTTTAGTTGTTTAATAATATGATTCATTCTTATAACGGTTGTGTGTTTTATTTCCTTAATCCTTTAATAAATATTCTAGACAGGCTAAGCTGTTTTTCCAAAATGACCTTAAAATCTTTTTTGCTAGGTATGAGTTCTTTGTAGCCATGCATTACGCATAATGAAGTGATACCCGCCAAGCTTTCCAGATAGAGTTCCGTGATTTTATTAAGATCGGAAACCTCTATATCACCTTGTACCACCGCAGCCTGAAAGATATGCGCATGGATTTCTACGTCTCTCTCTTTCATTTTTGTAACATGATTCTTTAATTCATCTGAATTGAATGAAGCATCATTACTGCCCGAAGAGAGGTGTAGCATATAATACTTTTGGAAAAAGCGGTGTTTGACTTCAATAAAATTGGCCAGGGTGGCCTCCAGCGAATTAATTGCGGGTTTTTCCTTGTGTATAGCCTCGAAATAGTCATCAAAGATTTTGTTGATTACTCCAAGGATTAAGCTGCTTTTGTCTGGGAAATAATAATACAAGGAAGGTTTTGATACAGACAGATCGTCTGCGATTTCATTCATTGTGGTTTTATTGATTCCGAAATGGGTAAAGCGTTTAATTGCTCCTTCTATAATTAACTCTCGTTTTTTGTCTGTCTCTAACATTCTACTCTTTTACTTTCTGACTTTTTTATTAATAAGGTCAAAAATACAGCCGAATAATGGTATATTAAAACTTAAGTTAAAAAAATAGGAGAAATGACTTTTTTGTGACTAAATATTTCGTTTTAATCCAGATAGAAAGATGTCGGCGAATCTTTTTTCTTTTACGAAGATTTGTTTGAACTGTTCTTTGCTCGGGAAAATTTTTCTGTCTTTGTTTAGGATATTGAAATGAATCCCCGCCAAAGCTTCAACAAATATTTCTGTAATATAAGCTGCATCATCAATAATAAATTCTCCGGCGGCACTTCCACGGTTCAAAAGGGAAGTAATGATCTTCAATTCAAAATCCTTTGCTTTATTAAATTTTTCAAACAAATCTGCCGGTAGTTCCGGGCCAATCATTTTGGAAAACTCCATTAAATTATAATACTTCTGGATATAGCCTTGTCTTTTCTGCAGAAGCATCATAATGCCTTCGGTACTTGTAGCCGTTTTTTCTACGGATTTCAGCAGATCTTTGCTGATGGAGTGCATGAGGTGTTCAATTACACTGACGTAAAGGCTCAGCTTGTCTGGAAAATAATAATAAAGCAGCGCTTTTGAAAAAGAGATGTCCTTTGCAATTTCTGTCATTGTGGTTTTTGCCAATCCATAATGAGCAAATCTTTTCAACGCTGCATTTATAATTAAAATTCTTTTCTTATCCTGATTTTCCATGTTGAACTGAATCCTGCCTTGCCTGAATGCTGATATTAACCTTATAAAATATTTGGGACGTTAAATTATGCATTTTTTTTAAATATTAACTTTAACATATTTATTACACATGTTAACGATTACATTTGCAGTGTTTAAAAAAAATCTAAGCATGTCTTTTATTCAGGAAAACGTTTCTTTAAAGCCCTTTAATACTTTTGCTATAGCTGCGGTTGCAAGATATTTCGTGGAAATTTTTAGTGAGGATGAACTTGTTCAGCTCTTGTCCTTAAATATTATTAAAGACAATGATCTGCTTGTTTTGGGTGGGGGTAGCAATATTTTATTAACCAAAGACTTTTCAGGACTTGTGATTAAGATCAGCATTCCGGGAATCAGCAGCCAAAAGGAAAAGGATGGGTTTCTGGTCACCGCGGGTGCGGGCGTGGTTTGGAATGATCTGGTTCAATATTGTGTGAGCAATGGTTTGGCCGGAGTGGAGAACCTGAGTTTAATTCCAGGTACGGTTGGTGCCTCACCGATTCAGAATATAGGTGCTTATGGAGTTGAATTAAAAGATGTTTTTCATAGTTGTAGCGCATTTGAGATTGCAACGGGGGCTAAAAAGGTTTTTAGTTATGAGGAGTGCAAATTTGGATATCGGGATAGTATTTTTAAGAATGAATTGAAGGGTAAATACATCATCTCATCCGTTCGTTTCCATCTTTCTGCCTCGGCAGATCTTAAAACAACCTATGGTGCCATTCAAGCTGAACTTTCTTCCAGGAATATATTGCAACCAACGATAAGTGATATTTCTGCTGTGGTCTCTGATATCAGGGTGAGCAAATTACCTGATCCCTCTACAATTGGTAATGCGGGAAGTTTTTTTAAAAACCCGGTGATATCGACAAGACAATATGAGGAGGTTAAACAATCTTATCCGGATATAGTAAGTTATCCGTTCGGGGAAGGACAAGTTAAGCTGGCTGCTGGGTGGTTGATTGAGCAATGTGGCTTTAAGGGGAAGGTGGTAGGGGAGACAGGGACATGGAAAAATCAGGCTCTTGTACTGGTAAATCATGGTCATGCCACAGGACAAGAAGTGTATAGTTTTTCGGAACAGATCATTAATGAAGTGTGCCAAAAGTTTGGCGTAAAATTGGAAAGAGAAGTAAATATTCTGTGACATTGCGTTGTTTGCGCTTTTGAGGCGGGTAAAAAGTTATTATAATAGCAAGTTCTTTTTTTGGTACATATGTTGTGTAAAGTTATATAAGTAAGATTAAACAAATTCGATAGCGTTAATTCTCACATCTTGTTTGTTCGCTTTTTTAAACACTTAAAAATTAAAACATTATGACAAAAAATGAATTCAATCTACAGTTGCACGACCATTCAGTTTCTTTACAGTCATTCGCTTTAAATTTTACTAAAGATATTGAAGATGCAAACGACTTGGTACAAGATACAATGCTAAAAGCAGTTACGTACTATAGTAAGTTTAAAGAGGGTACGAACCTGAAAGGTTGGTTATTTACCATAATGAAAAATACATTCATTAACAATTACAGACGTTTGGTCAAAACTAATGCACTCATCACCAAGTCAGAAGATATTTCCTCTGCTAACCTTCACTATAGTGCGACTAAAAACACCATCGACAGCAAATTTGTAATTGGGGATATCAATAAGGCTTTATCCACCCTGCAACCTGAATATTATGTGCCCTTCATTAAATATTTTGAAGGATATAAATACCATGAGATTGCAGATATGCTGGAAATTCCTATCGGAACAGTTAAAACAAGGATACATGTTGCAAGACAAATTCTTAAAAAATATTTAAAAACGTATTCTAAAGATATTTTAGGCGCTGATATTGTTTAGATATTAGCGGTGAAACCTGAGAAGAGGTGTTCCATGAAAATTGGGGCACCTCTTTTTTTGTTTAATTTTATTCCGGACCTGATTGTCTATTCTAAAACTCTATTTTTGTACGGATGAGATCAAGGACTTATAGTTATCATGGAATTACCGGTTTATACTAAACAGCAACTGGCTTTACGGAACGGGCAAGATAAACCTCAGATATGGGTTGCTTTTAAAGGGGTAATTTATGATGTGAGTGAAAGCCGTTTATGGCGAAATGGCAAACATTACGAACATTGGGCGGGTCAGGATTTGACAGAAGAACTGCCGGATGCCCCACATACGGATGCGGTTTTTGAGAAATTTAATCCCGTCGGCCGTTTGAATGTCTAGAAACCCCGGTTCGGGTATTTCTAGACATTGGATGTTTAACTCTTCGAAAAGGTTTAAATGGTAAAAGAACTCAGGTTAACAAATTCTTTGATTCTTGCAGTGATTTCTTCTTCCTTCAGGTTTAGGATTCTTTCTGTTCCAAATTTTTCTACACAAAATGAAGCCAGGGCTGAGCCGTAAATGATTGCATTCTTCATGTTATTGAAGTTAATCGTACCTACTTTTGCCATATAACCGATAAATCCACCAGCAAAGGTATCTCCGGCTCCTGTTGGATCAAAAACTTCTGCAAGTGGAAGAGCAGGAGCAGAAAAGATCTGGTCTTCATGGAACAGCAAGGCTCCATGTTCTCCTTTTTTGATGATCAGGTACTTTGGCCCCATGGTTAAGATTTTTCTGGCTGCTTTGACCAATGAATATTCTCCTGATAACTGACGGGCTTCTGCGTCATTAATAGTAAGTACATCCACAAGTTTGATTGTTTCCAGCAAATCGTCCATTGCAATGTCCATCCAGAAGTTCATAGTGTCCATTACAATAAGCTTGGGTCTGTTTTTTAGACGTTTGATCACCGTTTGCTGTACCTGAGGTGTTAAGTTACCCAACATCAGGTATTCACAATCCTGGTAGCTTTCAGGTATTACAGGATCAAAGTCGGCAAGTACATTGAGTTCTGTAACCAGTGTATCTCTGCTGTTCATATCATTGTGGTATCTTCCGGACCAAAAGAACGACTTACCACCTTCTTTAACCTGCAAACCTTCGGTATCTATTCCGTGGTTGTTAAAACTCTCAATGTCTTCTTTATGGAAATCATCGCCAACTACAGCAACTATTTTAACTTTGTTATAAAAGTAAGAAGCGGCCAATCCGGCATAAGTTGCGGCTCCGCCTACTATTTTGTCTGTTTTTCCAAAGGGGGTCTCAATGGCATCGAATGCTACAGTTCCTATGATTATCAGGCTCATATATGAAATCTTTATTTTTTTTTATTTTTTTTCACTGCAAATATTGCATAAATAAATTAAAACCCCTAATATTGCATTCCCAAAACGAACAAGGCTTTATGTTCTTTAATAGTTCAAAAAAGGCGTTTTGGGATTAAGCCAGCATCCCGAGTAGCTCAGCTGGTTAGAGCATCTGACTGTTAATCAGAGGGTCACTGGTTCGAGCCCAGTCTCGGGAGCAATATCAAAAGCCTTTCAGTTCGTCTGAAAGGCTTTTTAAATAGCCAGCACTCCTTCTTAGCTCAGCTGGTTAGAGCATCTGACTGTTAATCAGAGGGTCGCTGGTTCGAGCCCAGCAGAGGGAGCATAAGGGAACACTTATTTAAGTGTTCCCTTTTTTTTGTCCTCATTTTTTTACGGTGAGTCTGAATTGTCCTGGGTAATCTGATGTTGTTGCTCTGATATTTGGTTAGTTTCTTTCTGTAAGCCTGAAAAATCTCTTAAGTCTCCTATGCAGGTATGCGAAAATGAGACAATATGCGTGGACTTTGATACAATATGAAGATAACCCGGCAGCACTTTTACTTTACTTTTACGGTCTGAATAAAACATCAAATATATACTTATCCATGAACCAATCTAACCGACTTAAGTCCTTGGTCCTACTGGCCTATGCATGTCTGACGGGGACTGTGTACGCACAGGAAAGAAAGGCACCCGCTTATCCGCTGATCACCCACAACCCTAACTTTAGCATCTGGTCAAATACCGATCAATTGAACCATTCTGCCACAACGCATTGGACAGGTGCAGCGCACTCCTTATTGGGGCTGATTAATGTAGATGGGAAGATTTATCGTTTCCTTGGACAAGAGCAGACCAGCTACAAAACCGTATTGAGCGCCTCTGATGAAGCATCTTATCCTGTTGTTTACAGGGAAAACAAACCAGAGGGTGACTGGACTTTGCTCAACTACAATACTACCGGCTGGAAATCTGGCCGGGCGCCGATTGGCGATGATGAGAAGAATGTGAAAACATTATGGAAATCGGATGATATTTGGGTAAGACGGACATTCAATCTTAGTACGATCGCTGACATTAATGAACTTTTTTTAAAACTCAACCACGACGACAACGTTGAGGTTTTTCTGAACGGCACCAAGGTTTACCAGAAGAAAGGTTGGACAAGTAATTTCCAATATTTACCAATCCATAAAAAAGCACTTAAAGCTGGTCAGAATGTGATCGCTATTCATCTGGCCAATACGGCGGGTGGCCGCCTTTTGGATTTTGGTCTTGTAGACAAGCTAAAAGACAATGCCGGCCAAATATTGCTGGCTGAACAAAAAAATGTAGAAGTGAATGCAACGCAAACTGTATATAATTTTGCTGCCGGAAAAGTGAATGTTCAACTTACCTTCACTTCACCATTGCTGTTAAATGACCTGAGTTTGTTATCTCGCCCCGTTTCTTACATTACTTATAAGGTGAATGCAAATGATGGAAAAAAGCACGCCGTAAAAGTTTTCCTGGGCGCATCATCTGACATCGCTGTCTATCAACCTTCACAGACCGTTAGCGCACAAAAATATAATACGGAGAAACTGTCTGTCTTAAAAACAGGTACCGTTGAGCAGCCTGTTCTTCAAAAAGGGGCTGACGATATGCGTATCGACTGGGGGTATTTTTATGTAGCTGCGCCAAAAATTGCGGGAGTGATTCAGTTTACGACCAAAGGCAGCGAAGCGGCCAATGCATTCAGAAAAGGGTCTGTTTCATCAACCGCATCTAAAGGTCGTTCGCTTTCACTAAATACGATCATCCCTTTTGGAACTGTTGGTGAAGCGGCTGTTGAACGTTTTGTTGAGTTAGGTTATGACGAAGGGTTTTCCATACAGTATTTCCATACTGATTTGAGGCCTTGGTGGAATAACTCAGGCAAAGCTACTATTGAAGGCGAACTCACAGATGCCTTTAATGAATACCAATCTGTTATGCAAAAATGCAAGACCTTCGACAAAGAGGTTTATGCGGATGCTTTACGTTCTGGAGGGGCAGCTTATGCGAACTTGTGCGTATTGGCCTATCGTCAAAGCATTGCGGCGCATACACTGGTTAAAAGTCCCTTAGGTGAAACTCTATGGTTATCGAAGGAAAACAATAGCGGTGGTTTCATCAATACGGTGGATGTAACTTATCCCTCGGCACCGCTTTACCTGCTTTATAACCCCGAACTGATGAAAGGCATGCTGACCGGTATTTTTCACTTCACTGAATCAGGCAACTATCCGCACCCATGGGCTGCACATGACCTGGGCACTTATCCGAAGGCGAACGGGCAGACTTACGGTGAGCCCATGCCTGTAGAGGAGTCTGGTAATATGATTATCCTTTGTGCCGCGATTGCTAAAGTGGAGGGTAATGCGGCCTATGCAAAAAAACATTGGCAGACGCTGACCACCTGGGTTGATTATCTTGCCAAAGAGGGCTTGGATCCGAAAACCCAATTATGTACGGACGATTTTGCCGGACATTTGGCCCGCAATGCCAACTTATCCGTTAAAGCTATCGTTGCGATAGCTTGCTATGCGCAGATGGCAGAGAAATTGGGTGAAGTTGAAACCGCCAAGAAATATCGGGCTATAGCAGAAGGCATGGTACCTGAGTGGATAAAAATGGCTGACGCCGGCGATCATTATGCACTCACTTTTGACAACAAAGATACCTGGAGCCAGAAATATAACCTGGTTTGGGACAAAGTGCTGGGCTTACATTTATTTCCTCAGAAAGTGTATGATACCGAAACCCGTTATTATCTTACTAAAATAAATAAGTTTGGTATTCCGCTAGACAGCCGTAAATCATACACCAAGAATGACTGGATCGTTTGGACGGCAACTTTTGCTCCTCAAAGGGAGCAGTTTGAGGCATTGATCAGACCGCTTTATGTACACGCCCTGGAGACCCCATCGCGCGTGCCTTTGAATGATTTTTACGATTCAAAAACGGGCATCAGGGAAAATTTCAAGGCGAGAAGCGTAGTTGGTGGTTTTTATATGAAAATACTGGCTGATCAATTGAAATTAAAGTAATGTACAATAATGCACTGATCACCAAGCCGCACTACCCGATACTGGATGGTTTACGCGGTGTTGCGGCCATCATCGTCGTTACCTTTCACCTCACTGAACCGTTAGGGACAGGTCATCTGGATATTCTAGTTAATCACGGATACCTGGCTGTCGATTTCTTTTTCCTGCTATCAGGTTTTGTGATTGGCTATGCTTACGATGACCGCTGGGATAAAATAACCATTGGCAGTTTCTTTAAACGCCGTATAGAGCGTCTTCAGCCCCTGGTGATCCTGGGCATGACACTGGGAGCCATAGGATTCTACTTCACAGATTCGACGCTTTGGCCGCTGATCCATACTGTACCAATTTGGAAAATGCTGCTGGTTTTGCTGATCGGTTATACTATTCTTCCCGTGCCGCTGTCCATGGATATACGTGGCTGGCAGGAAATGCATCCGCTTAACAGCGTAGGATGGTCTTTATTCTTTGAATACATCGCCAATATTCTCTATGCGGTTTGGATAAGAAAGTTTTCAAAAACGGCGTTGTCTGTATTGGTATTGGTTGCAGCTGTAGCACTTGCACATCTGGCGATCACCAATGGGGATGTCAGTGGCGGATGGACATTGAACGTGGAGCAGGTGCGTGTAGGCATTACCCGCACGATGTACCCGTTCTTTGCCGGGCTGTTGCTTTCGCGTATTGCTAATCCTACCCGCATCAAACATGCATTTTTATGGTGCAGCGTTTTGGTAGCGATGGTATTGTATATGCCGCGTATTGGCGGTGCTGACCATCTTTGGATGAATGGGATATACGAGTCTGTTTGCATCCTTGTCGTTTTTCCGCTTACCGTTTACCTTGGTGCCAGTGGTGAGGTCCATAGCGAAATCGAACGTAGGATATGTAAGTTTCTCGGCGACATATCCTATCCGCTGTACCTGGTGCATTATCCGCTGGTTTATTTCTATGTGGCATGGATCAGCAATCACAAAGGTGTAACCATTATACAGGCCTGGCCTTATGCCTTAGCGATTTTGATCGGTGCAATTGTCCTTGCCTATATCAGTTTGAAGTGCTACGATGAGCCTGTTCGCAAATGGCTGCGAAAGAAACTTGGCTGAAAATAGACTTATCGTGAATCAGAAAGATGAAACTACAAATGCGGTGAAAGCTTTAAGGATAGAGTTTGATCGTTGGAGAAATAGCAGAAAGGACGAGTTAAACTTATATAACAGGAGTTGATTTTAATAAAAATTTTTATTGTTTGAGACAATAAAAACTATATTTATATCAATTATTTTGGTTCTCATTAAAGAAATGAGCTATGAACCTATTTACTCACAAAGTCTATTATCCAATATGAAAAGATATATCTTATTATTTCTTGTATTTACAGCCATTTCTGGATACGCTCAAAATTCCATAAATAACTACAAATATGTGGTTGTGCCAGAAAAATTTAACTTTCTTAAACAGAAGGATCAGTATAAGTTGAACACACTGGCAAAAATGTTTATGGAAGAAAAAGGTTTTACTGCTTATTTTGATAATGCTGATTTGCCTGCCGAGATTGCAGGAAATCGCTGCAATGCATTAAATCTGGACGTACTGGAGAAGAATGGAATGTTTACGACAAACCTTACTGTATTATTAAAGGATTGTAAAGGTAATGTAGTCTTTAAAAGTAAAGAAGGAAAAAGCAGGGAAAAGGAATATAGTACGTCCTATAACCTGGCTTTGAGAGATGCTTTTACTTCTCTGGATGACGTTAAGTACGCTTATAATGGAAGTGTTCAGCAGGCGGTTGCAACCCCCCAGCCAGCTACCGCAGCTGTGGCAGTACCAGCAGCAGTAGTTGCAAGCCCTGTTAAAGAAGTCCCTGTTTCTGCTGCTGTACCAGAGGTCAAACCAGCGGAAGGTACGTTGTATGCGCAGTCGACAAGTACAGGGTATCAGTTGATCGATACTACACCCAAAAAGGTGCTTACCTTATTTAAAACTTCGCAGCAGGACTACTTTATTGCTGACAATGGAACCTCTAATGGCATTGCCTTTAAAAAGAATGGAGAGTGGTTCTTTGAATATTATAAAGATGCCAAGTTGATTTCCGAAAAATTGCTGATCAAATTTTAAGCTGTTTACCTGTCAGTTTTGAATAATGTGATCATTTGCTGTTATTCTTGCAAAATTAGCGAGAATAATTAACTTTGGAACTTTCCGGTCAAAAAGGGAATTAAAGTTGAAATGAGAATATTATGTCTTTTTTTTAGTCTGATGGTCCTGATGCAAAGCGGCTTGCCTTGCAGGGATGACATCGTGTCTTCAAAACCGACATCTGCTTCTTATCAAAAAAAAGACAGTCAAACGCCATCACAGCAAAAGGACGACTGTTCCCCTTTTTGTGTCTGTATATGTTGTTCTACACCATCAATGCAACAGACTGAGCCCTTAATTGCTGTATCTTTTTCCAGTATTTGTTCTGATTATCCACAGGAAGATGTGGGGGGATTTATTGATATCAGTCTGCCCGTCTGGCAACCGCCAAAGCTTTCTTAAATCTTTTTTAATTAAAAGCCTAATTGCTTGTTTAACCAAGCACATTCAAAATTTTACAGGATAAAAATTCAGGTCAGTATTGCTGATCCTGAAGGCTAATATTAATTTAAATTTAAGATGTTTAATAAGATCATTTTATTTTCCATAAAAAATAAACTGGCTATTGGTGTAATGATGATTGCCCTAATTATTTGGGGAGGTTACTCATTGGCGAGGTTACCAATTGATGCGGTGCCGGACATTACCAATAATCAGGTCCAGATTATTTCTCAGGCACCAGATCTTGGTGCACAGGAGGTCGAACAGTTTATAACTGCCCCCATAGAACTGGCTATGGCCAATATACCACACGTTGTGGAGAAGAGGTCTATATCCAGATCGGGCATTTCAGTAATTACAATCGTTTTTGAAGATGATGCAGATATTTACTGGGCCAGGCAGCAGGTCAGTGCACAGCTTAAAGAGGCTGAAAGCTTAATCCCACAAAACCTTGCAAAACCCTCTTTGGCGCCTGTTACAACAGGCCTGGGAGAAATATATCAGTATGTACTTCATCCGAAAAAAGGATACGAGGCTAAGTACAGCGCCACAGATCTCCGTACCATGCAGGATTGGATCGTACGTACTCAACTTGCCGGAACAAAGGGTGTTGCCGAAGTTAGCGGATGGGGTGGTTATGTAAAACAATATGAAGTTTCATTAGATAATGAAAGACTGAATGCAAACAATGTAACCATTGCCCAAATCTTTAATGCCCTGAAAGAAAACAATGAAAATACAGGAGGGGCTTATATTGAACAGCACAGTAATGCGTATGCTATACGTGGCATTGGTCAGGTAAAATCACTGGCAGACATAGAAAAGATCGTGGTCAAAAATGAGAAGGGGATACCTGTTCTCATCCGGGATGTAGCCACGGTACAAATAGGTAGTGCGACCAGGTATGGAGCCGTAACCAGAAATGGCACCGGAGAAGTGGTTGCCGGTGTTACACTCATGCTGAAAGGGGAAAACTTTAATGAAGTGATTGAGAACGTGAAGGAGCGGGTTGCCCAGATTCAGAAATCCTTACCAGAAGGTGTAGTCATAGAACCTTTTATAGATCGGACCGAACTGGTGGGAAGAGCCATCGGAACTGTACAAAAAAATCTTATCGAGGGCGCATTGATTGTCATATTTGTACTGCTGCTATTGCTTGGCAACTGGCGGGCCGGGTTAATTGTAGCTTCAGTAATTCCTTTTGCAATGCTTTTTGCTTTTGCAATGATGCGGCTTTTCGGAGTTTCAGGTAACCTGATGAGCCTGGGGGCGGTAGATTTTGGTTTGATCGTGGATGGGGCTGTGATTATCGTAGAAGCCATTTTGTACAGGCTTACGGAAAGTAAGCTGTTCAAAGATGTGCCCAGGCTAAACCAGCAACAAATGGACGAGCAGGTATATCAGGCTGCTTCTAAGATCCGGGCTAGTGCCACTTTTGGAGAGATCATCATCTTGATTGTGTATTTGCCTTTACTGACTCTGGTCGGGATAGAAGGAAAGATGTTTAAGCCCATGGCCCAAACAGTAGCCTTTGCTATCATTGGCGCTTTTATTCTTTCTCTAACCTATGTTCCGATGATCAGTGCTTTATTCTTAAGTAAGGAAACACTGCATAAAGAAACGATATCTGATAAGATCATGAACAGGCTGAAAGCCTGGTATGCACCTGCACTGGAACGTGTTCTGAAATTTAAGAAGCTTACTGTTGGTCTTTCCCTGGGGCTTTTTGCTTTTAGTATAGTTTTGTTTTCTAATATGGGCGGAGAATTTTTACCCCAGTTGGAAGAAGGAGATCTAACTGTGGAAATTTCTATGATGCAGGGAACCTCTCTTTCTCAGGTGATTGAAACTTTCGGAAAGGCGGAGAAGATACTGAAGGAACAGTTTCCAGAGGTAAAGCAAGCCGTAACCAGAATTGGAAGTGCGGAAATTCCGACAGATCCGATGCCAATAGAAAGAGGAGATATGATGGTGGCCATGATTCCAAAGAAGGAATGGAAAACCGCAAAGACGAAGGAAGAGATGACAGAAAAGATGGAAGAGGCCTTATCCGTTCTTCCTGGAGTAAATATAGAGATTACCCAACCGATGCAGATGCGCTTTAACGAACTCATGACGGGAGTGAGGCAAGATGTTGCTATAAAAGTGTATGGAGAGGACCTGGATGTCCTCAGTAAGCATGCAAAAGAAATCGCACGTCTGATCACGCCGGTAAAAGGGGTTGGGGATTTATTTGTTGAACAGATATCCGGCTTGCCCCAGATTGTTGTGGTCTATGACAGGGACAGGATAGCACAATATGGACTGAGTATAGGAGATGTGAATACGATCTTGCGTACTGCCTTTGCAGGAAACGTTGCGGGTGTAGTTTTTGAGGGAGAAAAGAGATTTGATTTGGTGATCCGGCTTAAAAGAGAGCTCCGGGATAATATATCCAGTATTGAAAACCTGTATATTCCTTTGCCTTCCGGAAATAAAGTTCCGTTAAA
>NZ_DATMRL010000147.1:0-7989 GCF_035566355.1 Pedobacter sp. | reverse complement strand
TGTTACAAAGAACTGCTTACGGTAGATTAATTCGGAAATTTCTTTTTGGAAAACAAAAATACAGCCGGTCACTGCCACAATAAAAACAATAATACCTGAGGCCAGCCCAAGCCAAAGGTGTAAAACACCAGCAATTTTTTTTGCCCTGCTTACAGGTTTCTTTGCTTTTTTAGGTATCCTGCCACCTACAGCAGCGGGTGGTCTTTCAATTATTTCCGTCCCTTCGGATCTTTTTTTTGGCAAACTTTCTATCACAGACTCTTATTTAGACCTAATATAAATAAAATGCAATATTAACAGTTTTTTTTAAGAAATAAAGGATTTCTAATTTAATTCTATTCCTAAAGTATCGCAGAGGCTAAGTATGTTTTGTTTCTTCTATTTACTTAGCTCAGTTGACGATGAAGACGTTTTTAAACTTCCTTCAGACCTTAACATACTTGTATAATTCCAGAAACTAAATATCAGAAACCCGAGGCAAAAGAAACCCTGCCACAATGCGTAGTAAATACCTGGAATCGATTTGGAACAGTGATCTGCCAAGAGCTTATCAGACAGATTTTGAATTTTATGGCGAAAAATTCAGGATTGGGCAGATGCTGAAATTGATGGCTATATTTCCGTGCACGAATAGGCAAAGATCAGGTTTTAAGACCTGATCGCTTCTACAGGATCCAGACGCGAAGCGGAATAAGCCGGCCAAAATCCGGAAATAGCACCAATAATAGCCGAAATTGAAACCCCCGTGATCACATTCTTCAAATCAAGTACAATTTTAACATCAAGTGCATAGGTGAACAAAAGCGTAATCAGATAAACCAGCAACAGACCAAAAGCTCCTCCCAGTAAACACAAAGCGATTGCTTCAAACATAAACTGTAATAAAATAAAATAATTCTTTGCACCTAAAGATTTCTGGATTCCGATTATATTAGTCCTTTCCTTTACTGAAACAAACATAATATTTGCAATACCGAAACCACCAACAAGTATAGAAAAACCTCCAATAACCCACCCGGCGATATTGACCATTTTAAACATGACATCCAACTGATTGGAAAGAATAGTCGCTTTATTCAAGGCAAAATCATCTTCGGCACCAGGTTTTAAACGATGTATCGAGCGCATCACCCCTCTTAATTCACTTTCGACCTCTTCTTGTGCAATATTATCCTTCCCCCTCACTGTAATTTGAGGGCCATACATTTCATTTTCTACGTCAAATAAGCCCTTAGCCAGGTTAATCGGGATCAAAACATTCTTATCTTGTGATACACCAAGCATATCTTCCCCTTCTTTTTTAAATACCCCTACAACTGTTAACCTTCTTCCCATCACTTTAATCTGTTTACCTACTGCTTGCTCTCCTGAAAAAAGGCCATCAGCAATGTCAGCGCCCAGAATGATTACGGGAGCGCCGGACTGCCCTTCATTTTCGGTGAAATACCTCCCATCCTGAAAATCAAAATTCCAGGTTTTATCATAATCCTGGGAAGCAGAATTTAAAGTCACATTTTCGACAGAACTGCTTCTATATTTTATGGTTCTATTGCTTGCTGATGCTTCAAAACAAATCCCCTGTACATTTTCAAGACGTTCCTTTAAGGCCGTAAAATCTCTTATGCTGGGCTGCGGTCTGTTCATATATTTCCACCATGGATAATTATCGCCAAACATCCATGGCCATTTTTGTACAAATAATGTATTTGATCCCAATTTATCTACACTTTCCTGCAGCTTATGACGTAAAGTATCTACAGCAGAAAACACTGAAATAATGGTAAAGATACCAATGGTAATACCAAGTAAGGAAAGCATGGTACGAAGTTTATTCTGGCGCAGAGCGTCTGCTGCAAACCAAAAACTTTCGCCGATAAGTCTTAAGATCATCATAATTGCTGTTTAGACCAAAACTACCTAAAAAGGTTACAGCGAATTGCAGGATATTAAAAAAAATACAATTTGGTACTATTTATGCAGTTATAAGGATAATTTCTAAATTAGGAAATTTATTTTGTAAATTTGCGCCCTTAATTATTACATCGAAGAATATGAAGTTATCTCAATTTAAGTTTAATTTACCTGAATCATTAGTTGCCAATAATCCTTCAGAACAAAGGGACGAAGCCCGTTTAATGGTTTTGCATAAGGATAGTGGCAAAATTGAACATAAAATATTTAAAGATGTTTTAGATTATTTTGATGATCATGATGTGATGATCTTAAACAACACCAAGGTTTTTCCTGCACGTTTATATGGAAACAAGGAAAAAACAGGCGCTACAATTGAAGTATTTTTGCTCCGCGAACTGAATAAAGAGTTGCGTTTATGGGACGTTCTTGTTGATCCTGCACGTAAAATCCGTGTGGGAAATAAATTATATTTTGGTGACGATGACCTTCTGGTTGCAGAAGTTGTTGATAACACCACTTCCAGAGGCCGCACCATCCGTTTCCTGTTTGACGGAACAGATGAAGAATTCAGAAAGAACATCGAAATTTTAGGAGAAACACCTCTTCCAAAATACATTAAAAGAAAAGCTACAGCTCAGGATAAAGAGCGTTATCAAACTATTTTCGCAAAACATGAAGGTGCTGTCGCTGCCCCTACTGCAGGTCTGCACTTTAGCCGTGAGTTGATGAAAAGACTTGAACTTAAAGGCGTAAACTTTGCAGAAGTAACTTTACACGTGGGCTTGGGAACCTTCAGATCTGTTGAGGTTGAAGATTTAACCAAACACAAAATGGATTCTGAACAATTCATTATTGAGCAAAAAGATGCTGATATTGTAAATAAAGCTTTGGAACAAAAAAGAAAGATCTGTGCAGTAGGTACAACTTCTATGCGTGCCATTGAGTCTGCAGTATCTTCCGGAAGAACACTGAAAGCAGCAAATGACTGGACAAGTAAGTTTATCTTTCCTCCATATGATTTCAGCATTGCAAATTCCATGATCACCAATTTTCATACACCTGAATCTACTTTATTAATGATGGTAAGTGCATTTGGAGGTTACGACTATGTAAGACATGCCTATGAGGTAGCTTTAAAAGAAAAATATCGTTTCTACAGTTATGGCGATGCCATGCTGATTATCTAATACAGATTCTAAAACATCATAATAGGAGGTTTCAACCATTGGGTGAGATCTCCTATTTTTGTTTAAACCATTCTTAACAGATACAGATGAAATATTATGCAATAATAGTTGCAGGAGGATCAGGAAGCAGGATGAAAGCAGCCATAGCAAAACAGTTTTTATTGCTGGAAGACAGGCCAATTTTAATGCATACCCTTGAAATTTTTCACCGGTGCAAAGTACAGCCCGAAATCCTGCTCGTTTTAAATATCCATGAACACCACCGCTGGGAAGAATTATGCGAACAATACAATTTTAAAATTCCTCATCAGGTGATCAAAGGAGGAGAACAGCGTTTTCATTCTGTAATGAACGGGCTAAAAGCCGCAAAGGGTAAAAGCATAATTGCTGTACATGATGCAGTAAGGCCCCTGTTGTCTGCAGACCTGATAGAACGCAGCTTTAAAGCCGCTGAAGAAAACGGGAATGCAGTTGCAGCAATTCATCCAACAGACTCTGTAAGAGCCTTAAAAGGGGATAAAAACGAAGCCTTAAACAGAGATGAGGTTTACCTGATACAAACCCCGCAGACGTTTCAGTCGGACCTGCTCAAAAGAGCCTATAAACAGCCATATAGAAATAACTATACCGACGACGCCTCAGTGGTTGAGCACGCAGGCTATAAAATCCATTTAATAGAAGGAGAAAGAGAAAACATTAAGATTACACATCCTTTTGATTTGGAAATCGCATCAATGTATATGCATAAAAAAAGCTCCTGATGTTCAGGAGCTTTTTTCTATTATATTAAGCGGCTCTGTTGATCACTTTTAAAATAATTGCAATAACAGCAATTACTAATAGAATGTGAATCAAGCCTCCGACATCACCAAAGCCGTGAAAGAAAAAGCCAATGACCCATAGTATCACCAATACCACAGCAACCAGATAAAGTAAATTTCCCATAATGTAGATTTTTAGTTGTTAATTAAATTTGGCATGCGTTAAACATTTCCTGACATTATCTAAACAATCTTCGTTCCAAAAATAAAAAGCCCCGCGGTTGGCGGGGCTTTAAATGGGTTTTAATATTCATCTTCGTTAAAGAAGAAGTCATCCTTGGTAGGATAGTCAGGCCAGATCTCTTCGATAGTTTCATATGGTTCACCATCATCTTCCAGCGCTTGTAAGTTTTCAATAACTTCTACCGGAGCACCTGATCTTATGCCGTAATCAATTAATTCATCTTTTGTTGCAGGCCATGGAGCGTCTTCCAAATGCGATGCGAGTTCTAATGTCCAATACATATGTTATACTATTAGTTATTCTTTTTTAATTCCGCAAAAGTATATTAAAAAACTTGATGAAAACAAACTTTTTTTTCCACTTTATTTTTAAACACGGGGAATCCAAATATTCTCTTCCGTTTTAGCATCGAAATTCAATTTCCGAGCCAAAACAAATAAATAATCACTTAATCTATTCAAATAAATGGTCATTTTTTCGTCAACAAAACTTTCAGAGGCCAAATGTACCGTAAGTCGTTCTGCCCTTCTGCAAATGCATCTTGCTATATGACAGTAAGAAACTACAGTATTTCCCCCCGGTAATATAAAATGTTTCAATCCAGGTAATATCTCATTCATGGCATCCATTTCTTTTTCCAGCAGTTCAATGTCACTTTCATGAAGATCGGGAATTTTCATTCTTGATTTCTCCGGATCTGCAGCAAGTGAAGCACCAACGGTGAATAAACGGTCTTGTATTTCCTTCAGTACCTCCTGATGATGTACCTCTATATCCTGGCACATAATAAGACCTAGATAAGAATTCAGTTCATCTACGGTACCATAACACTCAATGCGCAGGTGAAATTTAGGAACACGGGTTCCTCCTATCAATGAGGTCAAGCCCTTGTCGCCGGTCTTAGTATAAATTTTCATCAGAATATATTTTTTTAAAGATTATGAAGCTATCATGTGCTACTAAAATTTATTCATTTCAGTTTGTGCAGTACTGCACATGATGGTTTCATGTTTTTTAGCCAATCGTTTCAAAATCATCACCCTTCTCCTGCAGAACTGTAAGTCGTGGCGAAACGGTCTTAATATCGGTATTTTGAAAATCGTTTTCAATCAAACCATCGCGCATCCTTACAATACGATGGGCGTGAAGTGCGATGTCCTCCTCGTGAGTAACCAGGATAATTGTATTTCCCTTACTGTGGATCTCTTCCAGTAGCCCCATAATTTCTATAGAGGTTTTGGTATCCAGGTTTCCTGTAGGTTCATCGGCAAGTATAATGGAGGGATTATTAATCAGTGCACGCGCCACCGCAACACGCTGACGCTGCCCACCCGAAAGTTCATTTGGTTTATGTGTAACCCTATTTCCAAGCCCTACATTTTCAAGTGCTGCCTGTGCCTTTTTATTACGTTCAGTTTTACTTACCCCCGCGTAAATCAACGGAAGCGCAACATTATCAAGTGAAGTAGACCTTGGCAGCAAATTAAACGTTTGAAAAACAAAGCCGATCTCTTTGTTTCTTACTTCAGCAAGATCATTCTCACTCATATGGCTTACATTAATACCATTTAGAATATAATCTCCCTTGCTTGGTGTGTCCAGGCAACCCAAAATATTCATCAGAGTAGACTTACCAGAACCCGAAGGCCCCATTAAAGCGACAAACTCCCCTTTGTGTATATCCAGAGAAACCGACTTTAAAGCATGGATCACTTCGGTTCCTATCACATACTTACGTCCAATATCTTTAATGTGGATCAACGGTTTTTCCATAATATTTTATTTTTTAGACAGCTCAACAGGACCTAATGTTACAGGCCTCTGCTATTTTTCTATGATCTTTGGGACCATAAAAAACTCCTCATTATGCTTCGCTGCATTCATTAATCCTTCTTCCCTGCTCAGTTCTACCTTAACCTGATCTTCTCTCCAAACATTGACCTGCGGATTCATATACACCAATGGCTCTACTTTATCCGTATCCAATTCATTGAGTTTTTCCATGAAAGTCAGTACCTTGCTCATTTCACCTATAAGATGATCTACTTCCTCCTCTCTGACCTCTATTCTGGCCAGATCAGCTACTTTATATATGGTTTTCTTATCTATATTCATTACACTGCAAGTTTACTATTTATTATCTCAAATACCTGATCTTTCAGTAAGTCCTCTTCTCCCAATCTCAAATCCTTTGTACTAACCGCCTTATGGACGTAAATATCGCAAATCCCCGGACGACTTCCATATCTAGCACCATCATCAAACATCTTTTTCCAGACATTCATTGTTACCGGAACAATACGTACCCCCTTTTCAATAGCCAAACGAAAAGCACCGTTTTTAAATGGCATCAGTACCGGCGGATAATGCTCCTCACCTATTCCACCCTCCGGAAAGATCACCAGACTCATTCCCTTTTCCAGATTGTTACCTGCTTGCTTAAATGCACGGAAAGCAGATATACGGCTATCTCTTTTCACAGGAATGTCTACTGTACGGAAAAAGATCTTAAACATAGGATGTCTTAGCAATTCCTCTTTACCCATAAAATGAAACCTTCCTTTAGCCAGGACGCAAAGAATCATCACATCCAGGTTAGAAGTATGATTCGCACAATAAATATAGGTTTCTTCCTCATCCAGCGGCTCATCCAGATTGATCCTAAAGAAAATACCTGTTAAAAAGCTGCACAACAAGCTATTTGCTTTCCTAAGCTTATTCAGCATACCATACCATTCTGTTTTTCTGGAAGTTATATAGTAGAAGGGATAAAAGATCAGAAAAAGGAACACAATAACGAAAATAACATACACCCTGTGCAGTAATCTTAAGTTCTTAATCATCAATCCAAAAATAGTAAAAAACGCCATATGCGTTTAAAGTTGCAGCCGCAAATCTTTTTTTTTATTAATTTCGGCCTATGAAAGAAACGGTTGTTAGTGGTATACGCCCAACAGGGAAACTACATTTAGGAAATTATTTTGGTGCAGTAACCAATTTTGTAAAAATGCAGTATGATTATAACTGCTATTTTTTTATCGCAGATCTTCATTCATTAACCACTCATCCGACACCGCAGGATCTTCATGGCTATGTGAAACACGTTTTAGTGGAATACCTGGCCTGTGGCATTAATCCAGAAGAGACAACCATTTACATCCAATCTGATGTTCCTGAAGTAGCAGAATTGTATTTATATTTAAATATGAATGCCTATATGGGCGAACTGGAACGAAGCACATCATTTAAAGATAAAGTACGTTCACAGCCCGACAATGTTAATGCGGGTTTATTGACCTACCCCACTTTAATGGCTGCAGATATTTTGATCCACAGAGCAACAAAAGTCCCGGTTGGGAAAGACCAGGAACAGCACCTCGAAATGACGCGTACCTTTGGAAACCGCTTCAATAGATTATATAATACTGATTTATTCCCTGAATCATTTGCTTTCAGTTACTCAGAAAACCTGGTTAAGATCCCAGGTCTTGATGGAAAAGGAAAAATGAGTAAATCAAATGGAGAAAATACCTGTATTTACTTATCAGACAGCCCTGAAGATATCCGTAAAAAAGTTTCACGTGCAGTGACCGATGGTGGTCCCACGGAAGAAAACCAGCAGAAGCCAGAAGCCATCCAGAATCTTTTTGACCTGATGAAAATTGTATCCAGCGCTGATACCCTTAATCATTTTGAAGACCAGTACAATAAAATGGCCATACGATATGGCGATTTCAAGAAACAACTGGCCGAAGATATGATCATTACAAACACTCCAATCCGTGAAAAGATTGAAGAAATTTCGAAAGACACACTGTATCTACGACAGGTAGCTAAGCACGGTGCGTTAAAAGCTAGAGAAAGCGCACAGAAAACCATTAAG
>NZ_DATMRL010000146.1:0-4873 GCF_035566355.1 Pedobacter sp. | reverse complement strand
ATATTTGCAACATCAATAACCATAAAATTTGGAATGAAATGAATGCAAATATCAAGATTAAAGAAATGCCTGCTTTGCACGTAGCTTGTATATCCCACATTGGTCATCTTTATTTAGACTCTACTTATGAAAAGCTCTTGAAATGGGCCAGAGAGAAAGGCTTGCTGGATAAACCTGAAGTGAAAATATTGACAATCTATCATGATAGTTTTAAAGTTACAGCTCCGGATAAAGTAAGGATGAGTGCTTGTATTGCTGTTGAAAAACCTATAAAAAGCAAGGGAGAAATTGGTGCTGCAAAAATTGAGAAAGGAAAGTTTATCGTTGGGCACTTTGAAGTTGCAGGGGAAGATTTGGGAAAGACCTGGAGCAGTTTATTTATGTGGTTGAATAAGAATGGATATAAGACAACGGAAAGGAATTGTTTTGAGATTTATCACAACGATTACAGAACACATCCGGAACGTAAATTTATACTTGATCTTTATATCCCGATTGATTAATTGCAAGATAAAGTACCAGATTTATTTGTTCGAAATACAAGATATAAACTGATTCGTTTCTTATTCTGTATATTTATATCAATCAATGCTATGGAATATACCCGATATCACCCTCCACCAGCACTTCAGAAATATGTGCGATATTTTTGGAGCTTTGATTGCTTTTCATCTGATGTTTCTGTATTTCATGTTAAAAGCTTTGCTGACCAATATCCCCGTTTAATATTTCAGGATTTGAACAACTTTAAGCCCATCAGAAATATGGATGGACAGGCCCTGCCAGAATGTTACATCAGTGGAATAGATACGCAAAATACGGAGTCAACTTTCGGAGGAAACTTTTCTCACTTTGGAGTTAGTTTTTTTCCACATGCCTTACATGCCTGTTTTAAAATTTCAGCATTTGACCTGGTCAATGAAATGCCGGATATTCAATTGCTTTGTAATGAGGGAATACAGTATCGGCTAGCGGAAGCAAATTCACATACAGAAAGGGTTCAACTTTTGAGTACCTACCTATATCATAAAATTTATGCTTCGAAGAAACAAGAATTATTGATCCAGCATATTATAAATGCGAATGAGATCAATGAAGACAGCTTTATTTATGAACTTCATAATAAATACCATACTTCAGAAAGACATCTGGAGCGAAAATTCAAGATTTCAGTGGGCGTATCCCTTAAGAAATTTCAACGCATTGTTAAATTTGAAAAGGCACTTCAATTGCTTGGCAATGCTAAATATAATGATTTGACAAACATTGCCTATCAATTGAATTATACAGACCAGTCTCACTTTATTAAAGATTTCCGGACTTTTTCTGGGATGACGCCATATGAATTTATTAAAACTCAAAATTTTGGATCTGAAAGTTCATCATTTATTTATACTGCTGGCTAAACAACACGCAAAAAATGTCGATTTTTTACAATTCTGACATATAGTTTTAATGGAATTTTGATTTATTATAAGAATTATAAGTTTAAATGGAAAAGGACACTTTATTACTTCGCATTGTTATTGCAATTATTCTTTTATCACATGGTATACCCGGGATGCTGGATGGAGGAGTTAACGATTTTGGTAATTTATTTCTAAATAAGATTGGTTTTTCACCAATTGGGGTTCCACTGGCCTGGTTGGTAAAAATATCACATGTAGTTTGTGCCGGATTATTGCTGGCTAATAAATTCGTAAAACCTGCAGCAGGGTTAACTATCTTTATATTAATAATAGGTATAGTGACGGTTCATTTTAAAGAAGGCTGGTTTGTGGTGGGAGGAGGAAGAAATGGGATGGAATATAACTTCTTACTTATCTGGATTTTAATCTATATCCTAATCAAGGACAAGAACAGCAGCTTTAATAGGAACAGGTGATTTGATATTTGCCTTTCAGTAATTACTGAAAGGCTTTTTTGAGTGGGGGGAGAAGGATTCGAACCTTCGAAGTCTTGCGACAACAGAGTTACAGTCTGTCCCATTTGGCCACTCTGGTATCCCCCCAACTTGTCTTAAAAAGAAAGCTTCAGATTTTCTGAAGCTTTCAATGGGTGGAGAATAGCGGAGTCGAACCGCTGACCTCTTGCCTGCCAGGCAAGCGCTCTAGCCAGCTGAGCTAATCCCCCGTGTGGCTTGGGTGGCAAAAGTAAGTAAAAGTTCAGCTTTTGCAAATAAAATGTTAAAATATATGTCCTGATCTAATTTTTACTTTTTGTTGAGGAATAGAAGTATAGTTGATTTTAATTTTATTCAACTTTTTTTAATTCTCTTAAACTAAAATGCATTTAGATGCGTTTATGTATTCAAGAGCGTTAATTTAGATAGCGGAGCACATTGGAGGATGTGTTTCGCTTTTTTATTTCTATCGGCAATCACTTCGTCTGGCTTCTTTTTTGTGCTTTATGGAAAACTCTACTAATGGGCATCATTATAGTAAACACATACATTATGAAACAGCTATTCAAAAATTCAGCGCTCAAATTAATACTAATATTTATTTTGTTATTCGGACTTAACCTATTTGCTCATGCCGATATCATCCGGCTGGTGGTGAAAGAAGACCGGGCCAGCTGCACAGGGGTGGCACCGCAAACCTGCTACCAGGTTAAGTATAAAAATAGCAAAAGCTGGGAGCTTTTTTATGATCAGATAGCTGGTTTCAAATATAAACCAGGTTACCGTTACGTATTGCAGGTACAGAGAACAAAGAGAATAAATGTTCCAGCAGATGCATCTGCTTACCAATACAAATTAAAGAAGGTCCTTAAAAAATACAGGGTACAGACAAAACCAGTTAAAGAAGATGGCGTATGGAGCTTCGTGTCCAAACATAAATGGAATCTGATCCAGCTAAACGGCATAACACAGGAAAATTCTCCCGCTTTTTTAATTTTCCATGCAGATAAAGCTCGCTTTAATGGGTATGCAGGTTGTAATAATTTCTTTGGAGGATTTGAAAAGACTGCAACAACAATCACCTTTAAACAAATAGGCAGTACCTTAATGGCTTGTGCTGACGAGAGCAAAAATAAGCTGGAAGGCGATCTGTTGAAATTAATGTCTGATAAAACCTTCAGATATGATGTTGCAGATCAAACTTTAAACCTATATCTGGACAATAAATTGGTGCTGATGTTTGGAATGTCGTCATTGGAATAAAAGGCTAAAGGTTTATTTGTTTGGATTCATTCTAAATAATTATACCTTTGCCTCTACATTTAGAAAACGCTTTTGCCAGATCCATCTACATATCCACCAAAAAGAATTAAAATTGATGAAGAGACTTTCTTTCATCTCTACGAACGCTATTGGCAAAAACTTTACCGGCAGGCTTTAAAATATTTGCCTGATAATTTTCAGGCAGAAGAAATTGTTCAGGACTTGTTTACATCTTTATGGCAAAGAAAAGACAGTTTAGAGCTTTTTGAAGACACTGTAGAAAACTATTTGGTTAGGGCAGTTCGTTTTCGTATCGCCAGGGTATATAGTGATGAAGAAAGAAAAACCAAAAAAATGGAAGAGTTCCACTTACGTCACAGTGGACAGCAAAATAATGCGACTGAAAAGCAGGTATTATATAACTTTTTGAGAGAAGATGTAGACAAGCTGGTTCAGTTACTTCCTGAAAGATGCCAGGCTGTATATCTGTTGAGTAGGGTAAAGGGGCTTAACAATCGGGAAATTGCATCGAATTTGGTTATCTCGGAGAAAACAGTGGAGAATCAGCTTACAAAAGCACTAAATTTTATCCGAAGAGGATTAAAGGAGTATCCTTCAAACTAGTGGAATGCGGAAGATAAATTTGAATACCATATAAATAAAATGGGAATGAGCCCGGAACTATTAAAAAAGTGCATAGCAGGAAACGCTTCCGATTCTGAATGGGAAGAGTATCTGTTATGGATGGATGGCGATGGGAGCGATGCTTTCGATGATCCTCATCTTGAAATAGATTTGGATATACAGCAGCGCAGCTGGAAAAAGATTAGGGCTAGCAATCTGAAGTACGAGCAGTCAAGAACCCGAAAGTTATGGTTGTTGAGTTCTTCTGTTGCAGCTGTTCTGGCATTTTTATGCGCATTTATTTTTTTTAAACAAAAAGAATCACAGGAAAGGCAATATGAGATATTTACTTATAATGCACTAAGTCCTGCGATAGAAAAAACGTTCAACGGATTAAATATCCGGTTGGCAAAAAATAGCGAAGTGGTCATGAACCGTGAAAGCAATCAGTTGATTGATGTTTATTTTTCGGGCGCAGTTATGTTGAGCAACAACAGCGACGAAGATCAGTATATCATAGTGAGGTCTGAAAGCTCCAAGCCCAACGAGGCCACAAAAAAAATGTGTTTGAGAAAGGGACAATCTTATTTGCTAAGCTATTATACAAGCAAAAAAGATGAATTACTGGTCGTTAATAAACAGCGACTTCTGGATATCCCGCCAGCCATTGCCTTGAATATGCGGCAAGATTTTAATCTTTAATATTTTTTATTTACAATTATTCTAAATAGCGTAGGGGAAAAACTGCGCTCGGGATAATACTATATAAAAGAAAAAGAAAGGTTACTATGATTGAATAAAAATATACGCTCCAAATTCTATACTAAAAGAGCCATGCAGTTCTGACCTGCATGGCTCATTCCCGGAAAAACCGGGCAAACTTCTAAATCGACATTTAAAAGCAATGCAAATTAAAACATTTTTTGTTACAGGGATTCTTTTTGCCTTTATAATTTTGGCACACGCCCAAAATAAGGGTAAAGGTTCTATCGGAGGACGACTTACTGATGAAAATCAGAATATGGTTTCGTCAGCTACAGTTAAACTGTTGCCCATTGGAAAGGGGGCAAAGACTGATCATCA
>NZ_DATMRL010000145.1:0-7718 GCF_035566355.1 Pedobacter sp. | reverse complement strand
AACTGATTTTAAGGATATTTTCTCTGATTAAAAGAGGAGAAATGTATGTGGAGAATTATAAACGAGCGGCTTAGTGAAAAAAAATAAATAAAATTTGGAATTGTCCGAGACCTAGAATACTGAGTAACATTGATTTTTTCTGGGCGCTTAATTGGGAGGATATCCAGGCAGGGCGCAGAAAATAGAAAACATTAAAAGAATGAGAATGCACGCAAATTATTGATTTTTTCTAATCGCTTAACTGGAGGAGATCCAGGCAAGGCGCAGAAAATAGGACGCACTGAAAGGAATTGAGTGCGGAAAAATTATTGATTTTCCAGGTATCTTATGGGGGAAGATATCCATGCAGGAAGCGAAAACTAGGCCTGTACATCAATTACCTATCAAGAAGCTAGAATCAAGCCTTTCAAAAAAACTGAACAAACAACAGCCATAAACCCTTCTACGCCATACCTGGATGCGCCCTCTAGTTAAGCACTCAGGAAAATCGAACCTGTGAGCTCTTGAAAACAAACAACATCCATAAACCCTTGTACATCATACATGGATGCGCCCTCTAGTTAAGCGCCCTAAGAAAAATCAATGCTGCTCAGAGGAGACCTCAGCTTTCGAAGCATGTCGCGCAGCGACGCGCAGAAAGCGTAGTCTCCGAAGAGCACATTTATTTTTCAACAAGCTTAACAATCTTTACAACGCAGCTTTGACAAGAAACGGCAACAGTTCCTTTTGAAAACTCACAAAATTCTTTCTGACATCAGAATCGCTCACAGAAGTGAAAGCGAAAGAAAAAACAATACTCTTACTCGCTTTAAGCAAGAAAGCCAATCCCTCCTTGCGGGAAGGATTATTTTTAAAATGATCCAGCTCCAGATAAGCTGCCAGTAACAACGACTCCAGCTGATCCGAAAGATGTTTCAAAAACTCCTGAGAATTGGCATTCTCACGAACAAAATCCCATCCGATAAACTCATTGCAAACCGTAAAAGTAAGCCTGCAAGTTTTCATCACCAAAGCCTTGAGGTGCTCCTCTTCGTCGGCAAACTGCGCCTTATTTTTCAGGATCTCCCGTAAGTTCAAATCCAGATAATCCATCAAAATGGCATCCAGCACATGCTCCTTACTGTCAAAATACTTATAAATCGTTGCTTTAGCAATACGCGCTTTCTTGGCAATTTCATTTACACTGGTCTTATGATAACCGTATTTCCTGAACAACTCTTTAGCTGCTCTCAGTATACTCTCTTTTATTTTTTCCGGTTCCATTAGTTAGATATATGTAAAAGCTGTCCGCCCTGAAGGGAAACATTATAAGATTTTAAATTTCGAACGGCAGGGGCTTTTGAAGGACTTCCGTCAAGCAGGGAGAACTTAGCCCCCGTACAAGGATCTGTGGCACTCAATCCCCCATCGTCCGGATTCACCTTACACATCGCCTCCGGATTCACAGAACTACAGCGGTCGTAAGCCATATAAGCGCTGTTAAATGGATTATAAACGACCAGTATACCTGCCACACCAACCCCCTGAACAGTTAGAACATTATTCACAGCCTTGATTTTAAACTCTTGTATGGTTACATTATAATTCACCGCCACATTGGCGATATAATTACTTTCCTTTCCACACCTGGTAAAAAGGCCGAGTATCAAAAATAGAACTGTGAACTTTTTTATCATTAAATCAAGGTTGTTTTATATTGTTTAAGGAAACGCACATCGTTCTCAGAGAACAAACGCAGGTCCTTAATCTCAAATTTCAGATTGGTAATCCTTTCAATACCCATTCCGAAAGCAAAGCCACTATATTTTTTGGCATCTATACCGCAGTTCTCCAAAACATTCGGATCTACCATACCGCAGCCCAGAATTTCTACCCAGCCACTGTACTTGCAAAACTGACACCCAGCGCCCTTGCAAATGGTACAGGAAATATCCATTTCTGCCGAAGGCTCTGTAAATGGAAAATAAGACGGACGGAAACGCACCTTAGTCCCTTCACCATACATTTCCTGAACAAAATAGAATAAGGTTTGCTTCAAGTCTGCAAAAGACACATTTTCATCCACATAAAGACCTTCCACCTGATGAAAGAAACAATGAGCCCTTGCGGAAATTGCTTCATTACGGTATACCCTTCCCGGCATAATAGCCCTGAATGGTGGTTTACCAGACTCCATCATACGCACCTGTACAGAAGAGGTATGGGTACGCAACGCGATATCCCCTTTTTCTCCACCCTTCTTGATAAAGAAAGTATCCTGCATATCTCTTGCCGGATGTTCTTCCGGGAAATTTAATGCAGAGAAATTGTGCCAGTCATCTTCAATTTCAGGTCCTTCCGCCACAATAAACCCAAGTTTATTAAAGATTTCCACAATTTCTTTTCTTACTAAAGCTAAGGGATGACGTGATCCGACTTCAAAACCCTCACCAGGCAGCGTCAGGTCTAATCCTTCTTCTTTTCCTGCAGAGATTTCTGTACTTTGCTCTTTCAAAGCCTGGTACTTGGATTCTGCCAATTGCTTAAATACATTCAACACCTTACCCAGCGTCCTCTTTTCCTCTGGTGAAACGGCTTTAAACTCATCAAAAATATCCTTAATAATGCCTTTAGTACCCAAAAACTTAATTCTGAATTGCTCCAGCTCTGCGGCTTTAGCGGTAGAAAACGCATTAATTTCTTCAGTGTATTGTGTTATCTTATCTTGTAACATGGGGCAAATATACAGCTATTTCGGTAATAATTTTCATATAGCGGGGTTCAAAAACAAGGTCAAAGCCCGTGTCATTAAGGAAAATGAACCCGGGCTTTGAAAATTTAAGGGATGGGAAGATCTTAAATAACCCCCAGTGCTTTCCCTACCTTTGTAAATGCGGCAATAGCTTTATCTAAATGGTGTTTCTCATGACCAGCAGAGAGTTGCACCCTGATCCTTGCTTTACCCTGAGGCACAACCGGATAATAAAAACCGATCACATAAATTCCTTCTTCCAGCATTTTAGCCGCAAATTCCTGTGCAAGCTTCGCATCGTACAGCATCACAGGCACAATCGGGTGAACACCTTCCTTAATATCAAAACCTGCCTCTGTCATTTTTTGACGGAAATATTGCGTATTGCTTTCCAGCTTATCTCTTAGTTCTGTGGTTTCGCTCAGCATATCCAGTACCGCTACAGATGCACCAGCAATGGCCGGGGCTAAAGTATTAGAGAACAGATAAGGACGGGAACGCTGACGAAGCATCTCAATAATTTCTTTTTTCCCGGAAGTAAATCCGCCTGAAGCACCTCCCAAAGCTTTACCTAATGTACCTGTAATAATATCTACACGGTTTATTACATTGAAATGCTCATGTGTGCCTCTGCCTGTTTTTCCAATAAAACCAGTACAGTGTGACTCATCAATCATCACCAACGCTCCGTATTTATCGGCCAGGTCACAGATCTTATCCAAAGGAGCCACTACTCCATCCATAGAAAAAGCACCATCTGTAACAATAATGCGATGCCTGGCATCCTTTGCAGCAATCAATTGTGCTTCCAGATCTTCCATATTGGCATTTTTATAACGGAAACGCTTGGCTTTACACAAACGCACCCCATCAATGATGGAAGCATGGTTCAATTCATCAGAGATGATGGCATCCTGATCATTAAAAAGAGGTTCAAAAACACCACCATTGGCGTCAAAAGCTGCAGCATACAGGATCGTATCCTCTGTACCCAGGAACTGCGACAGTTTCGCTTCCAGTTCTTTGTGTACATCCTGTGTACCACAAATAAACCGAACGGAAGACATCCCGTAACCATACTGATCAATTGCTTTTTTGGCTGCTTCGAGCACTGCAGGATGAGAAGATAGCCCCAGGTAGTTGTTCGCACAGAAATTAACGACATCCTGACCTGTACTTACCTTAATATCAGCACCCTGAGGGGTTACAATAATTCTTTCACGTTTATATAATCCGTCTTTTTCTATTTGTTCAAGTTCCTGTTTCAGAACGGGCTGTAGTGTTTTGTACATTTTATAATGAATTGATGCAACCAAAGTTAGGAAATTATCATCTTCCGGTGGTAATCTAAATTATTCTGCCCCGGCAAATCAATGATATTTATATCTTAGGGTTTTTATGAACAGAATCTGCCTTGTCCTTCTTTTATCTCTAGCCCAAATCCTTGCGTCACATGCGCAACAATTCAAACTCAGCGGCCATATTAAAGATCCAAACGGTGAAGCGGTATCTTTTGCCTCTGTGTATCTAAAAAACACCTCCAGGGGTACCTCTGCCAATATTGACGGCCACTACAGTTTAAATCTGGAAAAAGGCAGTTATACCGTGGTGTACAAGGCGATTGGCTTTAAAAGCATTGAAAAAGAGCTCAGAATAGACACCAATATTATAAAGGATGTAACCCTCAGCCCGGAATCTTACACCCTGCGGAATGTCACCATTAGTGCTTCAGCAGAGGATCCTGCCTACCAGATCATTCGAAATGCGATAAAAAACAGGAAGCATCATTTAACCGAAGTTAAAGAATTCAGCTGCAGTGTCTACATTAAGGGGCTTCAAAAATTGATGGCGGCCCCAAAACGCTTTTTTGGAAGGGATATTCAAAAGACACTGGAATTGGATACCAACAGGAGAGGCATCCTTTATCAGTCTGAATCGCAGTCCAATTATCACTATAAAAGAACAAGTCATATCCGGGAAGAGATGATTGCATCTAAAGTTGCCGGACGCAACAATGCCTTTAGTTTTAATAAAGCTTCAGATCTGGAAATCAACTTTTACAATAATTTCCTGCTGGAAAATGTACTCAGCTCCAGGGGCTTTGTATCTCCGATTGCCGATATGGCCCTATTCTATTATCGGTATAAATTGTTGGGTACATCCGTAGAAAATGGAGAAAGTGTTCATAAGATAGAGGTTATTCCGCGCCGGCAGCACGATCCAGTCTTCAGAGGAATCATTTATATTGCCGATAACAGCTGGCGGATCATGGGAACTGAATTGTACCTCACTAAAAATACCGGCATCAACCTGGTTGACACGCTGAATATTACCCAGCAATTCATGAAAGTGGAACAGCACTATATGCCTTCCAATATCAATTTCACCTTTAACGGCAACGTCATGGGCTTTAAATTCGAAGGCTACTACCTCGGGGTCTATAACAATTACAACCTCCATCCCGATTTTCCTAAGAACTATTTTAGCGGGGAAATTTTGAAAGTGACGAAAATGGTCAATAAAAAAGATTCTGCCTACTGGAACACCAATCGGCCAATCCCCTTAACCCGGGAAGAAAGACTGAATTATTTCAAAAAGGACAGCATTGAAAAAAGGAAAGAGTCCAAATATTATCTCGACTCACTGGAGCGGATCAATAATAATTTTACCGCCAGTAAATTCCTGTTCACTGGTTATACCATCAATAACCGTTATGATCAGCAATATTTAAGACTAGATCCTATTCTCCGGGGTTTATTTTATAATACAGTTGAGGGCTTCGGACTTCGTTATGGTGTTACCTATACCAAGCGTTTCGAATACAACCGCTATTACAGCATCCGCCCCGAATTAAGGTATGGACTGGCCAATCATACTTTAACAGGTAACCTGACCGTGAATTACTTATATGATCCATTAAAGAAAGCTGGTATTGAATTTTCTGCCGGATCGGGAATTTATGACCTGAACCGGTATAAAACCATGAGTACTTTATCCAACTCCTTAAATGGTTTGCTTTTCGAAAAGAACTTTTCAAAGTTCTATGAAAAGAATTTCCTGGAAGCAAGTAGCTCTCGTGAACTGGCCACAGGGCTGCAGGCACATGTTTCTGTAGAATATGCCAAAAACCAGACCCTGGTTAACCATACAGATTTCACCTTTTTTGACAGGAAAGGACGGGAGTTCACTTCAAACAACCCCTTCACACCAGACTCAGAAACGCCTCTTTTTCCGGATTATAAAGCCCTGACTGTAGATGCAACCTTAACTTACACCATAGGACAGAAATACATCAGCCGCCCGGATGGCAAATTCTATACAGCTTCTGTTTACCCGCAGATCCAGATGAATTACCGAAAGGGAATTAAAAACGTTTTTGGCAGTACTGCAGATTATGATTTGCTGGCTTTTGAAGTTTACCAGGACAGAATTGGCGCGGGCTTATGGGGCTATTTTTCCTTTGTTGCAGGAGCTGGTAAATTCCTGAACAATAAAACGGTGTATTATCCGGATAGTAAACATTTCAGGGGAAACAATTCTTTAACCGCACTTCCAGACCTGAGAAGGTTCTCTTTCCTGGATTTTTATGAATACAACACAGACAAGCATTACATTGAGGCGCATCTGGAGCATAATTTTGCGGGTTTGATCAGCAATAAGATTCCTTTGATCCGTAAACTGAAGCTGGAAGAGGTGCTTGGTGCCAATTATCTGACTCAGCCTTTGAAGAAAAACTACAAGGAGTTTTATTTCGGTTTGCAGAGGTTGATTTTCAGAGCGACCTATGGCTTTGCGTACGACGGGAACAAGAGGGTGATGCAGGGATTCAGGATTTCCTACGGATTTTAACCCCGGTTTTTTGTGAAAAATCAATATTACTCTTCGAGGACTGGACTCCTTGCCCCGCTGCGCTCTTGTGGCAAGGCGCCCTGAGGTCCTCTCTGAGCAATATTGATTTTTTCTAGGCGCATAACCCGGGTGTAAAGTCTGCAGGAAATATAGACATCCTGCAATTGGGGGAAATCCATGGATGGTGCAGAACAGGGAGGCGATTAGAAAGGCCAGAGTAAATCAGATTGCAGATTAGAATAAGTGGTGTTTTCAGAATCCGATATACCAAATTAGATCAGACTTGGACAGGATTGGGGTCAGGCAGAGACCGGGCAGGTTGCTCACAGAAAAGGGACTTCTTCACACCTTGTACACACCTCCGTCACAATTCATACACAACCAGGTACCTTTTTGTGAAGAAAGTGTGTCTAATGTGTGTCTGATGTGAGGAATAATCAGCTTCCATAGCCAGTTCTGGCTGCCACCTGGCTACCCCAAACTCACATCTAATATAAATCTTCTCTTCTAAATATAAACCTTCTCTTCTAATTAAACGTCAACCTATTCCACCGTACTGGCCATCTTCCCCGGACACCCTCCCCGGCTAAGCGCCAAACTGAGCTTGCGAGCTCTTGAAAACAAATGAAAATATAAAACTATCTAATAAACTCATCTGCACTATGCCAGGACTCGCCCCCCTGCTTAAGCGCCCTGTAAAAATCAATATTGCTCAGAGAGGACCTCAGGGCGCCTTGCCACAAGAGCGCAGCGGGGCAAGGAGTCCAGTCCTCGAAGAGTAATTTGATTTTTCATAAAAAGCTTTCCTACTTTACCTCTCTTCACAATTGTTTGTTAAACAAATTTCGTATTTTTGCAGAAAACAACATTAAACGCCGTATGCAACGGTATCAATGACTTATGACAAAATTTCAAACACTACTTTACTATTGCTATAGTCCAATAGCAGATGCGGAGCAATTTGCTGCCGATCACCTTACTTTTTGCAAATCACTTGGCCTTGTGGGCCGTATCATCGTAGCAGATGAAGGATTAAATGGTACCGTTTCAGGTACAGTTGAAGCTTGTGAGGCTTATATGGCCGCCATTAAAGCAGATGAACGCTTTGCAAAAACCGATTTCAAAATTGACAATGTAG
>NZ_DATMRL010000144.1:0-8813 GCF_035566355.1 Pedobacter sp. | reverse complement strand
ATGAAAACTGCCCTCACTGCGGGCTGAGATTTGAACGTGAACCTGGTTATTTCTACGTTTCTATGTTTGTGAGTTATGCTATGAATGTTGCTGAGATGGTTTCCATAAGCGTAGCTGCCTATATACTTGGCCTCGAGCTGGTTTATGAAAACCTATGGTATTTTGCAGGTATATTGCTGATTGCTGTATTTCTATTCTCTCCTTTCAATTACAGATATTCGAGAATGATCCTCTTATATTGGTTATCTCCAGGACTCCATTACGAACCTGAACGGGGAATTGAGAAAAATATCCAGCGCTAAAGATTGTAACTTTTTGTTATAAAATTAGTTACATCATCGTATATTAGTTTTATGAACAAAAAAATATTGGTTTTTGACGATGACCAGGAAACCCTTAATGCACTCAGTGATGTTCTTGATTATGCAGACTGGGACCTGGTTACCATTGCCAGTGGCAATCAGGCCCTGCAGGTGATCAGAAAGGAAAAGCCGGATTTAATCTTAATGGATATTCTCCTGGGCGATACTGATGGCAGGGAAATTTGCAGGCAAATGAAATGTAATGAGGAATTGATGCATATTCCAATTATTCTTATCTCTGGTATAAATGAACTGGGAGATACTTTAAATCAACAATTTGGACCTAACGACATCATTGCAAAGCCTTTTAATATTGGCGACGTATTAGATAAGGTATATTTTCAGTTGAGCTCATAAAAGCACCTTGCTGCAAAGAAAATCAAAATACACCTTTTCACTATCAAATAACTCTTTCCCTTCCAGCATGTAGGCATCCAGCAAACATTCTTTTGCTTGCTCTTCCCTACTTAAATGAAAATAACACTGCCCCAATCTCAACAATACAAAAGGATTGCGCTCTTCATCTCCATAAACCGATTTAGATTTTTCAAAATATCGGATGGCTTTATCGTAATTCCCTAAATTGAAATAGGCGTCGCCTACGGCAGCACTCAACCAACCCGTGGCCTCCCAGTTCTCTTTTGGTACAGGGATAATATCCAGTGCTTTATTAAACCACCCAATGGCATGCACGTAGTTTTCATTATCCATTTCATCGTTTCCTTTACCAGCATATTCATCAATCTGAACTTGCTGCACAGAGGTCAGTTCCTCTTGTAAAACATCTTTTGGCTTATTCGTCATTACATTTGCCATAACAATTAGTTTTAGGTACAAAGGCAGGTCTAGAAACCTTAACGTAAAAGCATATTAATTATTTTACACACAACAAGTTACGACTTGTAATGTTTTAATGACAACAAAAAAAATCAACATTAAATATTTTTACGCCCGATTATCCATCTGCTTAATAATTTTTGTAACCTCCTCCTCTGTGGAACGCAGCTTGCCCTGACAAAATGAAATGAGGTCCGAAGCCCTTTTTACCTTTTGAGCAAGTACATCTACTGAAACAGATTCTGTCTCAATCTCCTGTGCAATCTCCGCAAGCTCCTGATAGGCTGCTTCATAAGTAAGATTTTCTTCCATTATATTTCTTCTTTTGATTTAACTATTGTATGAATTTCTGTACTGGCCAACTGAACCGTGAGTTCCTGCCCCGGCACCACATCGTCTGCTTTGCTGATGATGTGGTTGTTCCATTTTACAATAGCAAAACCTTTATTCAATATATTTTGAGGGCTCATCAGCTTAACTACAGCCAGATAGTGCTCCAGGTGCCCATTCTTATTCGATAAATACATCCTGTTATACAACTTGATATTATTAATCATGTTGTTCAAATCTTTTCTTCTGTTGCCGATCATATACCTGGGCTGTCCGACGATCATCGAACTTAAAGAATATACGCGCTGACGATGTTCATTTAATAAAGAGATCACATCCCTTATGATATAGGATCTGGTACCCGACAATGCATTCGAATGCAGGGAAAGCAACTGTTGTGTGTTAATCAAAATCCGGTTCTTCAGATTCAGTAAACTATCTTCAAAATTCCTGTTGTGTGCGAGAATAAGTTCAGCTGCCTTAGTAGGTGTTTTTGTTGAGGTATGAGCCATAAGATCCACTATGGTTTCATTTTTCTGATGACCAATTCCAGTAATCACAGGTACGGGAAATTTAGCAATAGCCCTGCTTAATTCGTAATTATCAAAGATTAAAAAATCTGTCTGTGATCCTCCCCCTCTAATGATAACTACCGCGTCATATGCATTTCCAGAATTAAAAATCTCAATTAATCTCGTTAGAAAAGGCTTAGCATTAGATTCACCTTGCACCTTAGTAAAGTAATTGTCTATGCGGAAAGAATACTGAAAAGGATTATTTTCCAGCGTATGCCGGAAATCCTGGTAACCAGCAGAAGTATCAGAAGACACCACCGCAATATGCTGAAGTACCCTGTTAAACTTCAGCATACTATTTCTGGTTTGGTAAATATCCCCTGATCTTTTGATAAATTCAGGGTTTTCTTTCAAAAGACGCTCCAGCGTAGCTTTTCGCTGCTGCTCAAATTGCCCTAAAGTAAAATTCGTATCAATATCTACTAAGTTCAACTGCAGTCCAAAAGCAGGACTATATTGTACCGTAACCTGGACCAGAACATTTATATCGCTTTTAAATTTCTGTCCTGTTACCCGTTCAAAATTCGAAATATTAACGGAAGCATTTCCCCAGGCCCGGGCTATCATTTTACTGATCAGCTTTGAAGAGGCTTTATCTTTCTCTACCAGTTCAAAATAGTGATAATTTGAATCTGCCTTAAAAGTATAATTACTTACGTCAGCAATTACCCAAAAAGTCTGCCCATTAAAAACACCATCAAGAACCTGCTGGATCTGACGCGTCAATTCTGATAATTTTAATGGAGTACTGGCAATCAATATTTTTAAATTTAATTTTTAAAGTTAGTCATTCTAAAACAAATTAAGCCTCAGCAAGGTTAATAAGCCAATAAATGATCTTCTATGAATAAAAATTCAAATGTATTAATAGCATTGCTGATCGGTCTTTCTGCAGGAACAGCATTAGGGCTACTGGTTAAATTCAACCGAAGGCCAAAGCTATCTTCTGGCATATTGCCTGGTCCTTCAGATAAAGCAGTTGAAAGGTCTGATAACTATATACAGAACAGATTCAGATCAGAAAGCCCCGAAGATTTTGAAGACCATGTAGAACATATCTAATCTCCTGCATTAAGCAATCCTCAGACACATCTGATCTATCCATATTCTGAGTTTTGTATGGCGCAGCAACCAATTAAAAAGGGTTATTCCTGTGGCCGCGCAAAGTATACCAGCAAGTACATCAAGAACATAATGATGACTGGTATACACTGCTGTAAACCATATGCCAAACATCACAACGGCAAACAGAATATTCATCAGTCCAAGACGGTTTTTCAGTCCGTAATATAATACGATAACCGGATAGGAAGAATGCAGAGAAGGCATCGCTGCAAACACATTAGAACCGTTACTGTAGATGGATTTAAAGATTGCCGCATTAAAAAATTTATCAAACCTGGCCAGTCCTGCTGTATTTCCCGGGGTATGAGCTATAAATTTGAAACCATGCAGCTGCACATACCAGGGCGGAGCAGCAGGATAAAGATAATAGATGACGAATCCCAAAAGATTGACCAGAACAAAGGTCAGAGAAAACAACAGGAATTGTTTTCTGTCCCTGAAAAATAAATAAGCTGCAAAGGCCAGAGGAACCGGAATCCACATCAGGTAAAAAAAGCCACCAATCACATCCATTACGGGCCTGCTATTCAACAACCAGTACTCATTTGGAGTTACTACCTTTCCATTAAAGTGAATTCCAAATATGCTTTTTTCCAAACGATAAAGATGTTCTATACTTACACTATGGTAAAGATAATTTGGAAAAGCTTTCATATAATCGAAAAGAATCCAATACACAATAAATATAGAAAAGCCCAGAATAAACTTCCTGGTGATTATGGAAGCATAAAAGCAAACATTAAAGATCAGAACAAGAATGATCTGATTCGATTTAAATCCGATCAAAAAACTGGAGAGTAATAAATAAGCAATAGAAATCAGCGAAGTCCTGATGATATTCTTACTTGTAAAAAGTGGTAGCTTAACAGGTAAATCTTTAGGCATCCTTCTTCTTTAAAAAATTGGATCCCAATACCCTGTCCCACATATCAGAACTCACACCATATCCTTTTGTTGAATCGGAATAATGGTGCAACATGTGGTGCTGTTTCAATTTTTTCCAGAACCCATTCTTAAAATTTGCATGGTGAAGCGCATAATGTGTCATATCATAAACCAGATATCCCCCAATAAAACCAATAAAAAAAGCATCATTTGTTCCGGCAGGCAAAATATACAAAAACAAATAATAGAATGCCAGCGCCAGAGGTATACTTGCTGATGGAGGCATAACCAGTCGCTTTGCATCATTAGGATAATCATGATGCACGCCATGAAAAATAAAATGTATTTTCTTTCCCCATTCAGATTTAGGATAAAAGTGAAATACAAAACGGTGAAGTATATATTCAGTAAAAGTCCAGACGAACAAGCCAAATAAAAGGTATCCGGCAAAATTTAGCCACCCCATCTGAAGTTCAAATAAGGATTTCCAACATAAATATAGTATTACCGGTACATATACGATAAGTGGCACATAAAAACTAACTTTTGATAAACTTTCTAAAAACCCGCTTTTGAACATCCTGATAGACTCAGACGAGTTCGAAACAAAATTCTTTTTCATAAGGACATTATTTTTAATCGTGATGAAAACACCAAATGATCACCCGCTTCCTACTCAGAAATTAAGGCACCACATGGTTTTCATCTTATATATTTTAAACTTTAATTCGCTCCGTTATAGGTGTATCATTGGAAGGATTTGTACCTTTCAACTCTACATACTTCACATTTGGCACCCAGAAACTACCTCCGTCTATCCGGACAAAGATCCTTTCTAATTGTATCTTCTTATTATTCGCCGTTACATAGACATGATATTTTTTATCCGCCGCCGATTTCATCAGATACATCGGAAATTTCTTATAAGAAACAAAGTTAAGCTTATATTCATCATTCCCTATGGCTTCTACATGGATACCGTAAGCAAATTTACGCTGAATATAATTTAAGTCCTTTTTCTCACCATTATCCTGATAACGAACCCAGTATACTTTAATAGGCTCCTCCTTTATCAACTGACCTTTAGCATCTACATTCAATTCACAAACAATGGTATTGGTATTTGGATCACGCTGCAGATAAAACAGCTGATTAGCGATACCCTTCGGAGTAGGGAATTTAATAGGTGAAGGATCACTCTTGTCTGTTTGTGCCATTGCAACAGAACTGCTGCCCAGCGCAGAAGCAATTAACAATCCGGCAATAAGAAGTGTCTTTCCACCTTTAAAAGCAGCCCGCCTCTCTTCATCCTTTTGGTTTAAAGCCTTTTTTGCCTCCCTTAAGCGGTTTACAGCAGTAATATTGGTCATAAACGCCATAATCGTAATCGGAATAGTAAAAATAGACATCGTCTCAAAAACATGGAAAGGTATTCCAGGGACATAGATCTTATAATCACCACCAATAAAATGTCCGGTAATTCCACAAGCAATGGCCACTACACCAATCGTAATTACACGTTCAGGTCTTTGCATCAAACCACCTTTACACTCTACACCCAGTCCCTCAGCTCTCGCCCGGGTATAACTGACCATCATAGAGCCCATTAAAGCGATAAACGCAAACAGCGAGCTTAAAAAATAATGATGAGAAACCAGGTAATAGCAAATTCCCAGAAACATGATTAATTCGCTATAACGGTCCAGAACTGAATCGTACAAAGCACCAAAAGTAGAACTCATATTACCGAGCCTGGCTACCTGACCGTCAAGCATATCAAATAAACCAGCAAAAAGTACAAGTGCTCCACCCCATCCTACAAAGGAAAGATCACCACGGTTACTTCTTTCCGCACCGAAAATAAATATCACGGCAACACCAATATTTAGTATTAAGCCAATTGTTGTCACCGCATTAGGCGTCAGCCCAATGCGTATCAGACCTTTCACAAAAGGATTTATGACCACATAAATTCCCTGTTGAAGACGATCTCTTAATGTTATAGCAGCCATTTAGTCTAGTCTTTTATATTAAAAATCAAATTTCACCCTTGCACGCACACCCCAGGTAGATACCACAGGATGCTCCAGATAACTGAACCTTTTTACCAGATCCACTCTAAGTAATTTAAAAATATTACCCAAGCCAACACTTCCTTCCATGTACGGATCCTTATTTAGTGAATACGTAGTTGCAACTCCAGCCGAATTTACAGGAAATTGCAACAGGGATTTATCGACCGCAGGATTGTTCTCATCCCTTAGTCCTCCATACAATATTTTAAAGGACACAATTTCTCTTAATTTCAGTTTCTTTAACAAAGGTATTTTATTTAAAAAGAATCCGTTAAAATTATGATCAATATTTAAGCTGGCATAATGATCACTTACAAATTCCAGGAAGTTCATTAAGTTATAAGAGTTCAACTGATAGGCATAAGTCTGGTTGGCACGATGAATGGTCAACAACGGGAAAGGGACCTTTCCAAAAATATAACCACCTTCAACTGTTACATCCGAATATCCCAATTGAGACAGGTAAAAACGTTTATCTATGCTCCCGGCAAGATTTTGATAGTTATATTCTCCGGCAAAAACACCTTTTAAACCTGCAGTGTATCGCAGATTGAAAATTGGGTATCGGTCAAATATAGGCGTCCGGTAGATTTTTCCCTGATAAAATTTCTCATTTGGCGCATAACGCAACGCTACGCTAATCTCTGAAGTATTGATATGATCAATCGTATTCAACTGATTACCAACCAGGTTATTAAAATAAAGATCGCCCCCAGGTCTTTGAGTCCATTTGCGGAATGAAACATTATAAGAAAAGTGATTCTCAAACTCGCTCATGTACTCCACTTTATAAAAATCATTATACAAAAGCATATTGTTTTCTCCACGCTTGAAAGAAAGCAAAAAGTTATCCTCCTGAACAAACTGGAGTTCCTGTCCGGGGATCTTGGTGTCTCTCTGGAAACTACCTCTTATATATTGCTGAGGAAACGCGTAAATAGACTTATTATTAAGTGAGTATGTTCCACTTAAAAAATATTTCCATTTCTCGTCCTTAAAACCATAGGCTGCGTAGGTTTCAAAATAATATCTTTTGCTCAATGCAGGCGTAGTACGGCCCCCCAAACGTAACCTCAAACCCTCCGTGCTGTTAAAACTATAAAACGTATTCACCGGACCAACTTCAAATGGTCCGAAATCCTTATAGCCCGCAAAAAGCAACGTTACGATATCCATGGTCTTTTTAAAGGAACTCATTCTGGACAGGGTATCAATATTTTTGTAGATCTTCAAATCAGAAGGAGACAAAGTATCCGCCCTGTTTTCAACCCAGAATTGCTCGCTACGTTTTTCAGCTTCGGGGGCTACCACCATTTTTCCACCCTGGAATACACTTTCCGGCTGCTTTTGATTAATCTGAAAGTCCTTTACCGTGACCGTTCTCTCACCGGTAAAACCACCGCCCTTATTTTTATTGACACCAAAATCCATAAGAAGCCGTGTCTTGCTCAGGTAATATCTGTCATCCGGTGCTTTATCGAAATCCAGTTTTACCTCCATTGCCCTTACAAAGTTTAGGTTGATGTTCTTATTGACAGTTAAAAAGGCATCCTGCACTGCATATCTTCCATCCATGGTAATATAAATCTTACCTTCAAACAGGATGTCCGTATTATTTCTTGGAATGAAAGACAATTCAATCAGTTGAGGATTATGCGTTTTGATGGTATCTGTAATAAAAAACTTATAAAAAGTAGGTGAAGAACCTGCAATAGGGCTCAAAAACTCATTACTTAATAAAGAAATGTTGTTATCATAGATGTCCACATGTGCATACATCCGCTCAAAATACTGGCTCATGCCTTTAGTATCTATCAGGGGTGTATTATAGTCAACATGTTTATCACCCAATACAATTGTTTTATTCTTCTCCGGGTTTTTATTATAATAATTTTGCGATATCTTCTCTTCTATATATATAGGTAGTATATTCTTTCCTCCAATTTTTGTCGAATCCTGCTCTTCGAAAAGAAACTGATATTTGCGAAACAAACGTTTATCTTTAAACTTATCCGAAAGATTGCTCATAGAGAACACCATCTTTTCGTATTGTTTATACTGAACCTGTTCATAACTCTCCATCCGGTTGGCATCTTTATGCTCAATAACTTTCCTGATTAATTCTACAGCAGGATTTCCTTTATTTTTATAGGAAGGTCTTTTTCCCCGGCTGATCACAACCTCATTTAATGAAGTCGCATCCGGATCCAGCTTGACAGAAATATTCTGGGTTTCACCAGGCTTAATATCTATTACTTTTGTTTTATAACCAACAAAACTGAACTGGATCTGCGATTGCTTTTCAGAGCTGCTGATACTGAACTTACCATCCGCATCACTCCTGGTCACCAGATTTGTTCCTTTAAAAAGAATGGTTACATATGGCAAGGGGTCCTTATCCTTCGCATCAGTAATCATCCCGGTAACCACTGTACTTTGCGCTGAAGCCTGAAACGCCAGTAATGGCAGCAACAAGGCCCATATATATATTATTTTGTGGATTTGATTTTTCATATTAAGCGAATACAAATTTCTTCTGCATCAGGTAATTGTAGGTAACACCTACCGTACAAGTAACCAGTATTTTTGAAAGTATATAGTTGATATTTAAATAATGTGTAACC